>DATFMO010000235.1:0-2202 GCA_035266925.1 Sunxiuqinia sp.
GTGCCCAAATTCCTAACTAATAATTATGCCTGAATTCGACCGGATATTTCGAAAATACCATACAATATTGTTTGTGTATGCTCGAAAATTTGTTGAGGATGAAGGTGTAGCATTGGATTTGGTTCAGGATGTTTTTACCATGATCTGGGAAAAGAAAAAGTCCTTGACAGACGATAAAAAGCTGAAATCCTACCTCTTTAATTCGGTTCGGAATGCCTGTCTGAACCACCTGAAACACGAACAAGTCATTCAAAAACATCAAAATAGTCAACGGCTTCAGTTGTTGGAGCTGGAATTAAATCATTACAAAAGCGCCGAGAAATCGTTGATCGAAAAGGAAGATCTCGCCAAGATTTATCAAGCGATTAATTCCCTGTCAGCGATCCATCGGGAAGTGATTGAGCTCAGTCGATTTGAAGGTTTGAAGAACAAAGAAATTGGCAAGCGATTGGATATTCCGGTTCGCACCGTCGAGACTCGTTTGTTCCGGGCGTTGCAATCGCTCAAAGAAAAACTATCCGAAAATTTACTTCACATCTTGTTGAATATTTGTGTGTTAAAGTAGAAGTTGAAATTTTTTCAATTCTGATGACGTAATCTCATCGATGAGGTTGTCTTGATTATATAAAAGCAAATAACCGATTGCAAAAATGATCAAAATAACCACTGAACAAGAACAAATAATTGCCCGCTATCTAAATGGTGAGTGTTCACCAGATGAAGAAAAGGCTCTGAAGCGATGGATTTCAGAGGATCCGGCGCACGAAAAATACTTTTGGGAATTGAAAGATTCCTGGGATGCCAGTCTCAAACCGAAAACCGATACGACCGAGCAACTCTTAAAATTTTATCAAAAACAAGCTGGAAAGAATGACCGGTTTACTTTGCCACGTTGGGCTTCCTGGGGAGCAGCAGCGGCAATTCTTGTCATTGGTTTGGTCATTGGAGGAATTTGGCAACAACGGTCCTTTCATTTATCAAGCCAGGTGGAGTCCTTTCAAGTGCCACTTGGTTCGCGCTCACATCTGACATTGGCAGATGGCACGCAGGTAAATTTGAACTCGGGCAGCAGCCTGACGCTGGGCAAAGGTTTTTCAGCCAAACATCGTGAGGTCAAATTAACGGGAGAAGGTTATTTCCAGGTTAAATCGGATAAAAAACATCCGTTTACAGTGAAAACGGACAAGTTTGATGTTACGGTTACCGGAACAAAATTCAACATCAGCAGTTATGCGACCGACCAAAAAATCAGTGCCACTTTGGCTGAGGGGCATATCAAGTTGTCGACCATCAACCATAAGGTGATCGATCTGCACCCCGGACAAAAGATCAGCTTTGATCAACAAACCATGAACCCACAATTGGAACAGGCTGATGTGGAGTCGGAGCTGGCTTGGGTGAAAGGCGAATTCATTTTTAAGGAAATTCCTTTTCCTGATCTGATTAAACGATTGGAGCGCTGGTACGACGTCAAACTAAAATACAAGGGGACTGCATTTAACAAGATGTTGTATTCGGGGAGTTTTAAAAATCAGGAAACCATTTGGCAAGTATTGGATGCATTGAAACTGACCACTCCGATCGACTATAAAAAAATCAATTTTAGAGAATTTGAATTAATTTATAAGCCTATGTAGCAATATGCAAAGGCAGCATGTCGCCACAACACGCCGCCTTTTGAAAAACAATCAATTACTTAATTGTCTAAACATTTCAAATTTATGAAAAAAATGCGAAACGAATGGGATGTTCGCCCTTGGGGGAACTATTCTAAAATTTATCGGATTATGAGACTAATCTGTTTGTTTATTTTTGTAGGGCTGATGCAGGTTTCTGCAGCTACCTACTCTCAAAGCACAAAACTGAGTTTATCTGGTCGCAACCTATCGATTGAACAGGTGCTGAGTCGGATTGAAGACCAATCTGACTATTCTTTTTTCTACAATGTCAAAGAAGTTGATTTATCTAAATTGGTGAATCTGGATGTTCGCAACCGGTCGATTGAAGATGTCCTGAACATGCTGATGGATGGTACAGATTTGACCTACACAATCAACAATAAATTAATCATCATTCACAAGAATCAGGATGCTGGTTTTTCATCGTTTTCTGTGCAGCAAAAATTAACAGTATCCGGGCGAGTGACGTCTGCCGATGGTAATCCCATTCCAGGGGCAACCATTGCGGTGAAGGGGACTGCGA
>DATFMO010000236.1:0-6678 GCA_035266925.1 Sunxiuqinia sp.
TACCTACCCTATTCTTTTTATTAATCGCCAATTTGGGCTTTGGACAATACCTTCGGGTGAACAACCCACAAAGTTGGGGCAGTGGACAAGGCACCATTGAAAAAACCAAAATTACTTATGAGCCCCAGGGACTTTATATGAAAGTAGAATGGGAGCTGACTTTTTCAGCGAAAGGCAATAATTTCATTGCAGATACAGACACACTGGAAGTTGTTTATGATTTCAAACTTCCTCAGGGTTCCTCAGTCATTGATTCCTGGCTTTGGTATGGCGATACCATTTTGCCAGCTCTGATTATCGATCGTTGGTCGGCGAGCCAGGTGTATGAAAACATTGTTGGTCGCAGACGTGATCCTTCTATTTTGACCAAAAATGGAAATGGCTATTATCAACTAAAAGTTTACCCAATGGCCGCCCGGGAAAGTCGAAAAGTAAAAATCACTTTTCTGGAGCCAACAAACTGGACAAAAAAGTCGGTCGTCAGCCAATTTCTTGCTGAAGATTTATTGGTTTCGAAAAATCCGATCAATAGCATTCAGGTCGAGGCAAAACTTGGTGCAGAATGGAAGAATCCACATTTGATTGGTGCAATTGATTATCCACTCTCCTCCACTGAAATGGATGGAGAAAAAACCGTTTATTCACTCAACCTCAACTACAACAAACTCTCAAACAATCAGAAATTTGAGGTGAGCAATCCGATGCAAAATGGATACTACCTGGGTTACTTTGAAAATAACGGGGAGAAATTCTACCAACTCGCACTCGATCCCTCGGAAGGCATGGACATTAAAAAACCACAAAAACTCTTGTTCCTGATTGACTACCAAAAAGGAAACAGCGATATGACACAAGCTGACCTACTGAATCAACTTGCTGACTATCTTAAAACCAACCTGACGGAAAAAGATTCCTTCAACATTTTGTATTACGATTTGAACCTACAAAAAGTAAAAGAAGGCTGGATCCCGGGTGATTCAGAATCGGTTTCAGCAGCAATCGGAGATTTGGGGAATGAACCCTTTGTCAGTTATAGTAACCTGGCCTCGCTTTTGGCGTCCGGTATTGAGGAAGCTCAAAAAGAAACCGGTAGCAAAATCGTATTAATTTCCAATTCTGACCATCTTGGAGATGCTGAATCCGCCAATCCGTTAATTGATGATCTCATGGCCTTAATGAATCCGGTGCACCCCATTTACATAGCCGATTTTCAAACCAAAGATTACAATTACTACTACTTCAATGGCTACACCTACAAAGGCAATGAATATTTTTACACAAACCTCGCGAAGCTCACGGGCGGCGACTATTTTAACCTGTACAGCGGTGATTCCTTTTACGGATGTTTCAACAAAACTTTCCAGGCAGCCACCAGCGAAAAAGGACTGATTGATATTCACACCAAACTTCAGGATGGTTTGTGTTATGGGCGTTACACTTTGTCTGAAGGATCAGAATCCAACATCAATACCATCTTTTTACAGGTTGGGAAATACAGTGGTAATTTCCCGTTTGAAGTTGAAGTTTCGGGATCGTATGGCGGAGAATTGTTCTCCAACAACCTGGAAATTACCAAAGATAATGCAATTGCCTCCGACTCTGTTTTGAGTCAATTTTGGTTTGGCAACGAGATTACCAAAGCGGAAAATTCTGCCAACTATTCATATACGAAAATCAAAGATGTTATTGACATCTCCATTCGCAACAGGGTGCTGTCGCAATACACCGCATTCCTGAGTCTGGAACCCAGCCAATTGGGGGAACTGGAGAAAGTTGAGAATGAATCGGGACAAATCATTTATTATTGGTCTCCAATTGCTGATGGCGGGATGGAGATACCTGTTAATGTTGAACAAGAACAAGTTCAACAACCAAAAATCAAACTTTACCCAAATCCATTCTACAATCAGGTTACCATACAGGTGCAATTGCCGAAAGACGTTCAGGCTGAAGATGTTCACCTGGAAATTTATGATCTGTTTGGCAAGCTCGTTAAACGGTTCGACGCTAAATCCTTCAATGGAAAAACAGATTTCAACCTGGAATGGGATGGAACCGGCAGCAATAGCAACCGCTTGCCTGATGGCACTTACCTGTTTGTTTGCACCACACCAAAAGGAAAAGTCACCAAGAAATTGATTTTGCAACATTGAATTTTCTAATGATCGGATGACTTCGAGTCATCCGATCAATAAAGGACATAAAAAAGCCGCACTTCAATAGAAGAGCGGCTTTTGTTTATCGTGTTGCGAAGTAATTACTTCTTAATAACTTTTTTGTATCCGTAGATGGCAGAATCGCCCAATTGCTCTTCAATACGAAGCAGTTGGTTGTATTTTGCCATACGGTCTGAACGGCTTAAAGAACCGGTTTTGATCTGACCAGAGTTTGTTGCCACAGCAATGTCGGCGATAGTAGAGTCTTCAGTTTCACCTGAACGGTGAGAAGTTACTGAAGTATAACCAGCGCGGTGAGCCATTTCAATAGCATCCAATGTTTCCGTCAACGTACCAATTTGGTTTACTTTGATCAGGATTGAGTTGGCAGCCCCCAGTTCAATACCTTTTTTCAGGTATTCAACGTTCGTTACGAACAAGTCGTCACCAACCAACTGGCATTTGTCACCAATTTTTTGGTTCAACAATACAAAACCATCCCAGTCGCCTTCATCCATTCCATCTTCGATTGAATCGATTGGGAATTTAGAAATCAACTCAGCTAAATAATCGGCTTGTTCCTGGCTATTACGTTTTGCACCGCCTTCACCTTCGAATTTAGTGTAGTCATAAACACCATTGCTGTAGAACTCAGAAGCAGCGCAGTCCAAAGCAATAGACACGTCACCACCATCTTCGGCACGACCTGGTTTGTACCCGGCGTTTTTAATGGCTTCGATGATTGAGTTCAAGGCATCTTCAGTGCCTTCAAGAGCAGGAGCGAAACCACCTTCGTCACCAACTGCAGTACTCAAACCGCGTTTTGACAACACTTTTTTCAAGCTGTGGAACACTTCAGCACCCATGCGCAAGCCTTCGCGGAAAGAAGGAGCACCAATTGGGCGGATCATGAATTCCTGGAAAGCGATAGGAGCATCTGAGTGAGATCCTCCGTTGATAATGTTCATCATCGGAACTGGCAATGTTTTCGCATTGGTTCCACCGATGTAACGGTATAATGGCAATTCCAATGCATTAGCAGCAGCTTTGGCAACAGCCAATGAAACACCTAACATGGCGTTGGCACCTAAATTTGACTTCGTTTTGGTTCCGTCCAAATCAAGCAACTTTTTATCCAAAGCAACCTGATCAGAAGAATCCATACCAATAATGGCTTTAGCAATCGTGTTGTTTACGTTTTCAACAGCTTTTAAAACGCCTTTACCCAAGTAACGACCTTTGTCGCCATCGCGCAATTCAAGCGCTTCGTTTTCACCTGTTGAAGCTCCGGAAGGAACTGCTGCCAAACCAACAGCGCCACATTCCAACGTAATTTCAACTTCTACTGTAGGATTACCACGAGAATCAAGAATTTCCCGACCAACAACGTTATTAATTAACATGATTTATGGTTTTGAATTAAACTTAGAAATTATCTTTAATACAGATTTCGAAATTGATTCGAAAAGCCGTCGCAAATATAGTAAATCCGCTTGAGAATATCAGATTTTGTTAGACAGGGATAACCTAAATTTAACCCGCTAAAAACGGGTTAAAATGATTTAAACTGGTTGTATTTATCACCTGCTTTGTATTCCACAACTTCAACATCCTGAATGGTCACCAAAGCTCCCTTTTTTGATTCCTTAATTAAATCATTCACCTTATCTGCAAATTCTTTAATGGTCTTCTTTTTATCAACAATTTCAATCACTACCGGAAGGTGATTGGAAAGGGCGAATATTTTCATGGTGTGAATGGAATGACTAGCCCCGAACGAAAGAATTCCCCGATGAACTGTAGCTCCCGCCAAACCGTCATTCCGTGCTTCGGCTACAATTTCTTCGTACAAAGGCGATGATCCAATCTTATCGGATTCAGAAATATATATTTTTAACAAACTTGCTTGACTTCCTTTCATGGGTTTCAATTTTTAAAGTGTTACTATCGATTTTTCGATTAAGTTACGTTATTCAACAGAAAAAGAAAACCGGACGGTTTTTGTTTTCACAAACTTTAACAGAAGACGTTTACCTTTTTCTGAAACCTGCATCATTGCAGACCTTTATTTTTCTGTTGGCAGGCAGGAAGCATATAAGCCAAAACAACTTATCAGTAATTTTATCGTTATATTGATACCTGAAAGAAAAGCATGATCAATTCTGAAAACCATACTGGCAATGACCTTGCCTACAGCATTAAAAAATTTGAGGCTTTTGCTGAGGGAGATCCAGAAAGCACCCGGCTAATCCTGGTTTCATTTGTTCAGTCATCCCTACAGAACTTATCGCTTTTTGAAGAATACCTCGAAAAAAACAAAGACGTTTTACTTTCGGAACTGGCCCATAAAATGCTTCCGATGTTTCGGCAGCTTCAGAATGAAAAAATGATTGAACTATTGGGAAAACTGGAATTGGAGAACATTCATCAATGGACGGACAGCGAGCAACAAACAATTGGTCAACTTGCCATACAAACGCTTGAGTATCTACTAAAAAAAATTGTTGCAGACCACAAACTGAATATCAATAAATAGAAAGGCTACCTATTTTTTACCGGCAATTCGATCTTATACAACTTCAGCTTGTTGTAGAGTGTTTTGCGATCAATCTTTAAGAGGCGGGCAGCTTTACTTTTATTATAGTCAGCAGCGACGAGTGCTTTTTTGATCACCTCATTTTCCTCTTTTTCACTATACAACGCAAATTCATTGTTTTCGGTGATGGTCTCATACAATTCGGTGGGGATATCGACTATGCTGATCATGTCGTCGGCAGTAAGCAGTGTTGCCCGTTTCACAATATTTTTCATCTCCCGCAAATTACCTGGCCACGAATAATTTTTAAAGACCGAGATCACCTCTTTTTCAAATCCTTCAACCGATTTCTCCAGGTACTGGTTGGCCTGTTCCAGAAAATAGTTAGCAAATTTAAGAATATCAGGCTGCCGCTCTCGCAGGGGGGGGACATTGATTTGAAACTCATTGAGCCGGTGGTACAAATCCTCGCGGAAATCACCTTTCTCCTGGGCAGCTTGTAAATTTTCATTGGTCGCCGCAATAATCCGTACATCAACGGGAATTTCCTTTTGGCTGCCAACGGGTTTGATCACACGCTCCTGTAAAGCACGAAGCAATTGCACCTGCGTTTTATAACTGAGATTCCCCACTTCATCCAAAAACAAGGTACCGCCATTCGCGGCTTCAAAATGTCCGGTTTTATCAGAAATTGCCCCCGTAAACGATCCTTTCACGTGACCAAAAAACTCGCTGGCGACAAGTTCACTGGGAATTGCTCCGCAATCGACTGCGACAAACGGTTTGCCAGTTCGTTTGCTTTTGTCATGAATCAGCCGGGCCACATATTCTTTTCCAGTACCACTTTCACCCACAATAAGCACCGACATGGGCGTTGGAGCAACTAGGCGAATATGCTCATTTAATTGCTTTGAAGGTGAACTGTTTCCCTCAAGGTAATCGAGCTTTGACTTTGGGTCCGTACTTTTGCCGGGTTCGCTCTCATTCGCTTGCAAAGCCTCTCTGATCGCATTGAGCATTTCGTCAGGATTCAGCGGCTTCGGAATATAATTGAACGCCCCCTTTTTGATGGACTCTATCGCCGACGAAATGTCAGCATAACCAGTCATCATGATGATTTGTGTCGATGGCGATTTGGTTTTTATCAACCGGATCAGCTCCATCCCGCTGACATCAGGCATGCGCAAATCGGTTAAAACAACATCGAATTGTTCATTACCAAGCAGACGTTTAGCTTCAATGGGCGAAAAAACACTGGATACAGAGTAGCGATTTTTTTCCAGTAGGGTTTTCACCATTAAACAGAATGAGACATCATCGTCGATAATCAGAATTTTGGCCATAAAATCAGGATCAAGTCAATTCATTTTTACAATTAACAAACGACATTAACGAACAATTAGTATAAGTTGCCGAACGCAAAAAAAGTTTAACAAAAAACCTCTGCCACACCAGAAATTTTTCTTGGTGACAGAGGTAATAGACACTTATTCTCAATTAGCATCCAAGTGTAAATAATGAATCGGTCGTCAGTTTTAAGTAGTCTACTGACTGTTTTCGAGACTTTTTACTTAGTAGTATCTTCTTTGGCGGCTTGTTCAATTTTCAAGAATTTACCATCGGCGTTGAAATAAACCGAAACTTTTTCAGTGGCTTTACTCAGATCAACTTTGTACGATCCGTCGCTTCCTTTGTAAGCTTGGTCAACCGTATAATCCGAATAACCTTCTTTCAATGATTTGTTAACTGCTGCAGGCAATTCGTCAGTTTTAATTATCGTGTATTGTACATCGTCCTGAGAAATAATTATTTGTTGTGACGCAGGATTTGCGTTTACACTTGTTGAAACACTGGTCATTCCCATCACTACGATTGCGGCTGCTGCTATAATTCCTTTTTTCATAACTTTTCCTAATTTAAATGTTTTACAATGCTTGTTAATAATTTGTCGGGGAAGTGATATGAGATAAGTGTGCCAAAAGTAAT
>DATFMO010000237.1:0-4814 GCA_035266925.1 Sunxiuqinia sp.
CGTATGGGGAAGAATCAGGTGGTTCCCATGGCAATTATTGCAGGTTGCCGTCACAGTCAACCCTTGTTTGAACAATCCTTTACCATGAATGCCCTGGCTATAATTTTCAATGATATTGTGTTCAGATATATTGTAATTACGTGCAACCGGTGCTCCTTCCTGGTGACACTTTCCACACAATACCGGAATATTCATTTTATAAGTGGCCGCTTTGGGGTCGCTTGCTCTTAATATTTGATGCGTTCCATGGCAGTCTTTACAAGTGGGCGCGTTCTTATCATTGGTACTATAAGCAGAACCGTGAACTCCTTTCAAATAGTCGGCCATTTCCTGGTCGTGGCACATGCTACAATCAACAGGCTGCAATTTTTCCGGATGCGGCCATTCAACCACAGCAGCATCAGCGTGGCATGACGCACAGTCAATACCCTCATGCACCGAACCTTTCAGCGCATCGGGCTTAATGTACTGGGACACCATCTTTCCCTTGACGACGGTATAGAGTTCCGGATCATTGTGACAAGCCAGGCAATCGTCATCTGTTTGCGCAAATGTCAATGCGTGGGCGGCAAAAAGTAAAAGGAAAGCTAACGATAATCTTCTCGTTATTTCAATCGATCTGCGATGCCTTTTCTTTTCGACGAAAAAAACATGGCAGGAACACTCATTTATTTGATTTAGAGGCACGACGTTCATCTCATTTCATATTATGATCTAAAAGTGAGTGCTGTTTCCATGCCAATCGCAAACAAAGCAGCACTTCCATTTTAAACCGAATCAATCTAAATCTTCATATCAATCATTAAACATGATGCCACCCTGAGACAATACTCTTGAAGTTTTCCAAAGGATTTTTGCCAATCGACGCAACATAAAGGTGAATGAGTAGAAATATGGAGATAAAAAAACCAAAAGCAGAATGTACAACAGCTGTTAAAAAAACACCACTGAGATTATACACTCGCTCAATAATAATTTCAGGAAATAAAAGGGCAAAACCACTTAGAATGACAAATGGTACTGCCAGGTACATGACAATGATGTAGAAATATTTTTGGAGTGGGTTAAATTTTCGTTTTTCAGATAACGGATACGGTGCTTTCATTCCGTGAAACATTCCCCAAACGTAATAAGTGGCCTGTTTCATGGGACGTTTCAAAAATCCTTTGGGCTTTACAATGTAGAATTTCCCATTGTTGGTCACCAGGTTACCAATGAAAAAGAGAAAATAGTTCAATGTCACCACAACTCCGGCAATATTGTGCATTTTCACTAAACTATTAAACGGAACAATGGTGGCTTCAACACCTGACTGCATGGATATGCCAGTAATAATCAGCAGAATAATTCCCAATGCATTTATGCCATGCCAAATGCGTAACCAAACGGGATAAAAATAGATTTTATGATTTGAGTTCATCGCGGATTTACTTTTTAAGGATTCTGAAAATTGCATGAGTAACAATTCCTGCCAAGGCAAGCAAAAAGATGATAATGCTCAACACTTTTAACAGAGGAACCTGGTTGGTACCAATCACGTAAGATTCGTTCGAGATAATTGTTCCCAGAATTTTACCAGACGCTCTTTTCCTGATGTTTTCGTATTTGTATAAAGTTGCTTTCAACCTTGAATTGGAACTGTGACATTCCACACAATTTCGAACAGCCTGTGATTTTGGCAAAATATCATGCGATACATTAAGACTATCGCTAACTTGTGTATGACACTCAATACACCGAACATGCGAGAAGTGCAGTTCCTGGTTCGGCAACCAGGAGTGTACTTGTACCAATTTTGGATTCGCGTGCCCCGCCACCATCTCATATCGTTTCATATCGTTGTGGCACGACAAGCACATTTTGTTGCTGTACTGAACAATGTCCAAAACGTTGCTGCTATTCCGTGCTATTGGTTTATAAGTATGTTGGTCGTGACATTTCGAGCAGGTGAAAATATCGCCATAAGCCTTATAGTGAACACTTTTCTTAAACTCCTGGTCAATCTCCTCAAAATGGTAACTTGCAAATGATTCATCACCTCCGTGGCAATCCAGGCAAGTGGCCTTCGGTTCTAATTTTAACGTTGATTTGTGTGGATAAGTTGAATATTCATACGAGTGACAGTCGGTACAATCAAATCCATGATGCACGCCGTTCCGCATCGCTATCGTATCCATAATAAAATACGGATTCATCAGCCGTGTTTCTTCGCGGTCCATCAAATCATTATGAAAGGTATAGCTTTGAAAAGCGTGACACTTTAAGCACTGGTGATTTTTGGGGTTCTCATAAGATTGAGCACTGACTTTCAATGCACTGACACTACCAACCACCATTAATATTAGCAAGAGCTTCCTCATCGGTCCGTTTAAATAAGTCAATTGATTCAAGAAAAAAGATTTGGTTATATTCGAATGCAAACCACTGATTCACATAAAAAAAAACAAGCACTGTCTACTGATATTTATTTTTTAAAAATGGTAATACCAATGAAGGTATTACCATTTCTGATATTTGAATTGAAATTAATTCATAGCTGTTAATGATACCACAGTCGAGTAATCACAAATCCAAAAGACAATCCTTTATTGTCGAAACTGCTAGCATTCATCATCATCGTTTCCTGGGGCAAAATATAATTGGTTGTCCCCATGTAAATTTGGAATGCGTGTGCCCCTGTGGACACTTCATAACCAAATGCAATATTAGGTTTTGGATCATTTTTAGTTGTCCATTCCCTGTTTTCAGAAATCGACTTAATCTTCAGAGGTTGATCATAGTTAAAGATGATCGATCCTTGCGTCGTTACCTTTATACGGCCGTTAAAATGAACGCCGATCTTATCGTGATCATAGCCTAAGTCAGCAATGTTATAATGTGAAAAACTGACTCCAGCCTGAAGTGACAGATGTTCGTTAAATTTGCGACTAACAATCAATTGTGCAAAGTAACTCAGACGATCAGGAAACTTGATTTCACCGACAGAACCTGTATAACCAACCTGAACTGAATCATTGCTATAGCCTGAAATTGGTCTTCCATCAATACCTACATTTCCATAAAGGGCGACAGCAACTGGAACTGTATTTTTCTCGGTTTGTTCTAAAATCGTCCACTTGGCATTCAAATCAGTCGTCATGTGACTTTTATTGAGACCAACTCCCAACTGAATATTCTTATAGGGTACATAATTAATTCCTAAACGAATATTAGCGGAACTATATAATCCCCACAAATCACTAATCCCATTTTCAATTGTTCCGAATTTATGCTGAATAACGAATTCAAGTGTTTTAACATCAGGAATTTCAGTCGTTTGAGCATCAATCAACGAACCACTTTCAAATGGCAAATAGACCGGAGCGTCTTTTTCTGCTGCTTCATCCTGTGCAAAGGCAATAGTCGTTATAAGGGAAAAAAGAAGTATAATAAGGCTATTTTTTTTCATTTTTTCGAATATTTAATGTTTGCACTAGTTGTTTTGCGCTCCCTCAGTAATCCACTGAAGGAGTAAAGCAGCTTCAGTTCCTGAAACCTTTGCATTATTGTGGCTTCCTGAGTGTGCATTAATATAAATTGTGCTGCCTTCCGGATTGGTAGTATCAACATATGCAGGGACTATTGAAGAATAGACTACTGCTGCCGATTTTGTAAAATCCGGTGTACCAAATCCTCCCTGTTTATGACACTTTGTGCACTGGTCACCGTTCGAAAAAATTGGCATTATTTGTTCTGAGAAACTGATGGGATTACCACCATTATCAGGTATGACCACCGTTTCAGGAACAATATAATCGTACTTACATGCACTTGCCAAAAGACCGATTACAGCAACCAGAAAGAATATTTTATATTTTTTCATATGATTATGCTTTAAAGCGTAATGATTAAAAAAAAGCTTCCGGGTTCAGAAGCTTTTTTTGTATAAAATCTTCTGCTACTGAATAGCCTCAATCGTATTTTGAAGTAGCGCTTTGATGTAATCTGGGTTATGAGCCCCTTCACTACGGTCTTCCTCTATAAGAATATAGTTGTAATAAGCTCTTGCTAAATCAACTGTGTATGTTCCTGGAACAACAGATCCATCAGCCATCACACCTTTTTCTTCCAGCTTAGATTCTAACTGAGCCAACAGATCAACAACGGTAGTTTGAACACCATTGATATCAAAGTCAGTAACGTCACCGTGACATTGTGCACAGGCATCAAGAGATGGTTCAAACGTGTGGTCAGCATCATTCATGTGACAAGTAGTACAACCAGCTTTAGCATGTGGTGTGGCAGTATTGCCAGTTTCCGGGTAATTCACAGAACCTGCAAACTTGTAACCGATCATTCCCACGATCAGGTTTCCTTGAGGTCCATGGTGTGGTCCCCAGTGAGTACTTGAGATGTTGAAATTGCCATCGCCATCTGGATCAGGATAGGCTGTTCTTGCCTGGTGACAGTTCACACACAAGTTTGAAGGACCGCCTAAGTCAATGGTATTACCTTCGTCAATAATTACGTTTACTGGTGAAGTTGTGCGCAAAGCAAAATCCTCGCCATCATTCTCAACATCAAACGAAACGTGCAAACCGCTGTGACAAGCGTCACAATCAATGTGATGCGGAACTGCAACGCCATTGGTATCCTGAACTTCCATCACGCCATATGTAGCTTTCTCAATAAAGCCTTCTTTGGTATGGCATACGGCACACTCTCTTCTGCTTGCTCCCGCACCCGCATATTGGTAGGTAAAAGATCCGTCATGTTGAACGGCACTAGTACCATGAACAGATACCGCATACTCTTCCCGGATTCTTGACATATTA
>DATFMO010000238.1:0-2553 GCA_035266925.1 Sunxiuqinia sp.
CAACTGAACAAGGTTGGCTTCGAGCTAATGAATGATTCGAAGAGCCGCCTAATTGAACAAATTAAAAAGCTGACGATCGATTTTGTCTACCACCAGCAAGAAAAAGTCAAAGTGAATTTCTCTGAGTATTTAATTGAAAACCTGAATCTGGATTACAACTATCTAAGTACGCTTTTCTCATCGGTTGAAGGCACAACCATTGAAAAGCACCTGATCAGCCTGAAGATTGAACGCGTGAAAGAACTGCTCGTTTACGATGAAAAAACATTGAGTGAAATTGCCTGGGAGATGGGTTACAGCAGTGTGGCCCACCTTTCCAGTCAATTTAAAAAAATAACCGGTTTTACGCCCTCCTATTTCAAAAAACTGGGCGAACAGAAGCGGAAATCGATTGATAATGTGTAAGAACTGAAAAAGTAGCCAGTCCCAGTTTCCAGTAGGTTCTGAACGTTGAGACAGAATTTTGAAACTTTAATTGATAAGTTTCATAGGCTGAAATTTCAGATTAAAAAAGAAAGTTGAAAGGCAAATTAAACTTATTTCAACTTACAAAATACAAATATGGAAATGATGTAAATCAATTTGAAAATTGTATAACGCTTTCGCACCAAGCTGCTTGTACCTTTATACCAGTAAAAATTTAAAAGTCAATCATCATGAAAACACTGAAAGAAATATTCACTGGATTTGGACAAAAAAATGAGATGCGCGAAACAGCTCCTTGCTGCGGAGGCAGCGGGCACGCTCATCATCATGAACATCATGAGACAAAATCGGAAGCTGGTACAATTTACCAATGTCCGATGAAATGTGAAGGCGACAAGACATACGATGCTCCGGGAAAATGCCCGGTTTGTGGAATGTACCTGGCACCTGTCGGAAATTAATCACTCTCAAACATCAATTGTAGCATTCAACTGCGATTGACGATGCGAATCACAAAATTTCAAATTGAAGAACAAAAAATTAATCGTCATGAAAACTTTCTTAGTCATATTATCAATCATCGGTTTGTTGTCATTCACAACAACCGGACAAAAAAAAGATGTTACCAAGTTGTTGGATAACCAGCAAACAAGAACAGAAATTTTCAACGCCATACAAAACAATCATGAGCTGATGAACGAATTCATGAATCACATGCAAGGAAATCAACACGCCATGATGATGTGGCAGGGAAATAACCAATTTATGAACCAAAAGTACATGCAGAATCTCATGAACAATCATCCACAAGCCATGCGCCAAATGATGAACAGCATGATTGGTGCCAGTGCAACAGATTCGACCTGGACCAACCAGATGATCAACTACATGAATCAATACCCACAGATGTGGCAAATGATGCGCTACCATATGAATGGAATGATGAATAACAATGGCCATGGCATGGGAAATCATGGTTATGGAATGATGGGTGGAAATGGCCACCATATGATGAATTACAACAACAATGGCCAATAACACGATAGAAAGTGAATACGCCCCTGCGAAAGCAGGGAGACCCTTCGGGGTTTTATTCAAATTTAAAAGAAGATAGTCATGCACGGATTTAATGGAATGGGTTACGGAATGAACTGGGGAATGGGCTTCGGTTGGATCATCGGGCTCGCCCTGCTGGTTTTGGTTGTTTGGGCAATCGTTAAGCTTGTCAATAACAACAACACCAATTATTCCCCGAGCGACAACAAACAGAAAACAGCCCTGCAAATTTTGAAAGAACGATTTGCAAAAGGCGAAATTGACAAACAAGAATTTGAAGATAAAAAGCGGGCCATTCTGGAATGACCTGCTTTCCTCAGAGTTAAAAAATGAATTGAAATTTGATTTTACCATAGTATCTAAAGGGAGCGATTTGATTTTTCCTGCTCCCTTCAGGGACGGGGTAAAAAGGGAGAATCAATTTGCGGTGGATAACTGAATTACTCAAAAACAACACACACCACATGGACACTAAAATTGCCACGAAATATGCTTGCCCGATGCACTGCGAAGGTGAAAAGACCTACACCGAACCGGGAGATTGCCCGGTCTGTGGAATGCATCTGGTGCACGTTGATGAATTAAATAAAGAAAAAAAGGATTCACATCAGGGGAAAAAGCCTCAACATGCTGAACACGAAGGCAAATATTACTGTCCAATGCGCTGCGAAGGTGATAAAACATACGACGAACCGGGAGACTGCCCTGTTTGTGGTATGCACCTGGTACTGGAAGAAGATGGCCAAAAATCTACTCAAAAAGAACACAAGCATGCTCATCACCACGCACACAAACACGAGCATTCAAAAACTTCTGGCAAAGGCAAATACTACTGTCCAATGCGCTGCGAAGGTGATAAAACATACGACGAACCGGGAGACTGCCCTGTTTGTGGTATGCACCTGAACAAAGAAGAAAGTTCATCTCCATCAAATGTGGTTTACACCTGCCCCATGCACCCCGAAGTGAAACAAGACCACCCGGGAAATTGTCCCAAGTGTGGCATGGAATTGATCCCTGAAAAGGGCGTTGAGCCGAGCGAAGAAGAAAAAGCATATAAAAAGATGGCTA
>DATFMO010000239.1:0-3860 GCA_035266925.1 Sunxiuqinia sp.
CATTGCCTGCTGGAATTGGACCAGTACGAGGAAGCGCTGAAGTACTATTTCAAAGTGGAGTACCTGGCTCCTGGCAATAAAAAAGTTTGGCGCCCCATTGGTTGGTGTTCCTTTTTGACGAGTAAAACCGAACAGGCTGAAAAGTATTTCAATAAGCTGATGGAAGAAGAACCCTCCAAACATGACCTGATGAACATGGGGCATGTGCAATGGAGCTTGGGCAATCGAAAAGCAGCATTGGAATATTACAAAACATCGATTTCCAAAGAAGGCTTTTCCGAAACCGAATTTATGGAAGTCTTTGATGAAGATTTACCCCAGCTGATCAGACAGGGCATCGACAAAGAGGACGTACCCATCATGCTGGATCAGTTGCGGTATTTCGTGGAAGGATAATTTTCAGGGACTGAGGATAGGCAAAGAAAGGGATGTCACCTTTTAAAAGGTGACATCCCTTTCTTTTGTACGGTCTTTCCATTCAATGTGTTATTATGAGTGAGCTCCGACACTTGCTTTTATTTTACTACATGCCATGTCGTATGCACCGTGTAATTGAATCATGCTTTCATTCCGATGGAACTGGTTCATTGCTACTCCACATTCCATAAGAGGAAATCCACTTACCTTCTTCGTTGCGTTTTAATATTTCGGTGTATTTGCCTTTTTCCACTATCGTATCGTTTTGTGCTCCCAGAAAACGCAATGTGTATGTTCCAATTTCATAGCCTAAATTACCATTGCTTTTTGCATCAATTGTTTTTACAGTAGCATCAAGAATGCCTGCATTAATGGCTTCTTGCCAATAGGTTTGTATATTAGCCCGTCCTGTCACGATGGACTCATTGGGGGGAAGGATCGAAGCATTTTCGTCATAAAGATTGGCAGCAGCTTCAGCATCTTTTGCTGTTAAAGCTTTGGCGAAATCTCTGTTCATTTGTCCGAGCTCCTCGACAGTTGCTGATTGAGATAAAACTGTGTTTTGGGATTTTTTACTTTTTTGTTGGCAACTCAGTAATGTCGAAAAAATAAGGGCAATAATAAAGAGAACATGGGTTTTTTGAGTTGTTTTCATTATTTCAGATTCTTATAAATGCCTACTCTGATTGGTTTTCGGCTACCCCATTTTTATGCTATTCGATATTTTTGGGTTTGCAGCATGATTGCTTTCATCTAATTTACGTACTTTTTATATCGTATTGGTATTTAGTTGATTATAAAATTTCTATTCGTCTTGGAAACCACATGCGCTAATCGGTTTCAATCCATTAAATGCGTTTTAGCCAACTCATTAATATCTTTCACCTCCAGAATGGATTTTGGATAGTCGATCAACACACTGTTAATCATGGCCAAACCAACTTCGCTGATGGTGCTGGCCATGTTTTGGGATAGTGCGCGAAGAATAGGGTACAACCAACTAAAATACTTGTAATAGGCGTTGACGTTTCGTTGCGCGGGTTTCGGTTTCATGATTCCCGGGCGGAAATTGTACACTGCCTTGAAGGGTAGCCGGGTGAGTGCATTCTCCGTTTCTCCCTTCACACGGGCCCACATTACCCGTCCTTTTTCGGTGCTGTCGGTAGCTTTTCCGGAAACATAGATAAAAGTCATTTTGGGATTCAATGCTGCTACTTTCTCTGCAAAATGGAGCGTCAAATCATAGGTGAGGCGGCGATACTCCGGCTCTTTCATCCCCACCGAACTAACACCCGCACAGAAATAGCAGGCATCATAGCCAGTGAGTTGTTTCTCAAATTCGTCTAATTTGAAAAAGTCAGGCACCAGGCATTCCGCCAGTTTCGGGTGTTCCAGATCACAATGCTTTCGGTTGACCATCAGCACTTTTTCAACTTTGGGATGCTCCAAACATTCGAGCAGCACACCCTCGCCAACCATCCCGGTGGCGCCTGTCAGGATTACTTTTAGCTTCATAATCGAGTTATACTTGGAAATAGTGGATAAGTTTTAGGAATCTTTGAGAAAAGCAATAGCTACGGAATGCTTAGTAGGTCATTGAAGTAAAATATTACAAATAAGTGTTATCTACATTCCTTTATCCGTTTGCTATTATCTCTGCTGAAACACCAAAATATTGATATAAGAACTATGAATTGTCTGCCCTGTAGCACTAGGATCCATTGAGAAGAGAAGGCCATACGCACTATAGTTTTGACAGTTTGCATTTAACACCCTACTGGATAATGCGTCTAATCTCTTTGGGGGTAATTCCCGCAGCTTGCTGCGAGTCAAAAAAACTTATTCTTAAGGGGTACCCCGTCTGCTTGCAGCGGGGTAGTCCATTGTCTCTTTCTCAACGGGACAGGAGAATTCTTGTGTGTGCGTCTGCTTGCAGCGGGGTAGTCCATTGTCCTGTTGGGCTTTTGTTGACTATAAAATTTTGATAATCATCAACAGTTTGCCCTTTAATTCTTTGGGAACCAACCTTCAAGGTGTTTTAACCACCCTGCCGGGCGAGTTCGGGACAGGCTCTTGGCAGGAGTGGAAAGGGCTTGGTACAGGCGATTGGTATGGAGCTAAAAGTGTTTACAAGTGTTGAGGTCACCTAAAAAAATACAGAGGCAAGTCATCCGGAACTTGTCTCAAGGGCTCATTCTTAGTGAGATGCTGAAACAAGTTCAGCATGACGTTTCGTGTTGGGCAGGGGTGAAACAAGAAAGAAATAGTTTTTTGGGGTTTCGGGAAATTTGTTGTGCACCTGAGAGGTGGTCTGTTTTTGCTTTTGTGGGCAGTATAGGTTATCTTGGAAAAAAGAACCTTATGCTGCAATTCGAACATTTCATGTTTTTTCTGTTGGCTTTCCTCTGGATCGTTGTGGGGAGTTTTCATGTAGCCAAGTATTTTCAAAAAATAAAACTCCCGTTAATTACAGGATTTCTCATTTCGGGAGTGGTTGCAGGGCCATTTTTTTTAGAATTAGTTTCCGATGAATCGATCCCGAACCTTCAGGTCGTCAATGATTTCTCATTGGCCTACATTGCATTTGCAGCAGGTGTGGAGCTGTATTTAAAAGATATTCGCCGCAGCTTAAAAAGTATTCTCTGGAATACCTTTGGTCAATTGGTAGTTACCTTTGTAGTTGCCGTTTTAGCCATTATTTTACTGGCGCCGGCTATCCCGTTTTTGGCGAATTTATCAACAGATACAATTATAGCTGTTGCCCTTTTGACAGGAACCATCTTCGTTGCCCGCTCACCTTCATCGGCCATTGCCATTATCAACGAAATGCGGGCCAAAGGACGCTTTACCCGGATAGCGATCAGCGTTACGGTCATTAAAGATGTGTTGGTCATCCTACTGTTTGCCATTTGTTTGTCGGTGGCCAACAACCTGGTGAAAGGCATTGAATTGAACTATTTCTTTGTGATTGAATTGGTCGTTGAACTTTCCGCCACTTTTTTATTCGGAATTATATTAGCCAAAGTTTTTGGGTTTATCTTTTCGTTTCGCTTACATCAATCCGTGAAAATTGCGGTTTTGCTGGGGTTTGGGTATGCCATTTTTCCACTGGCCGATTTTATCCGTCACCTGAGTGAAGTTTATCTGCCCTTTGAAATTCTGATTGAACCTTTGCTGGTCTGCATCACGACCAGCTTCGTTATTGTCAACTATACGAGTTTGCGCATTGATTTTCAGTCGGTCATTGAAAAGATTGGTCCCGCCATTTATGCGGCTTTTTTTACGCTTGCCGGCGCCATGATGTCGCTGGATATTTTAGCCGATGCGTGGAAGATTGCCTTGTTGTTTTTCGCCATTCGGTTGGTGGGTATGATCGGGGGAGCGTGGTTGGGAGGAACACTGGCCGGTGATCCAAAAATATTCAAACGGATTGGTTGGATGCC
>DATFMO010000240.1:0-15984 GCA_035266925.1 Sunxiuqinia sp.
CTAAACGTGAAAAAACTCAATTTTACCGCGCCTGATTAAAAACAAAATACCTGTTGAAAAATGCAAAAACTGAAACATCTTTTCTGGAAACTATTTACAGCCATTGATGCCCGACTGAAATTCCCCAATCTAAAAGCCGGAGAAATTGGCATTCAGTGTGGATTTGATATGGATGCCCCAGTGACCTCTGATTTGTTTTCGATGCAGCGCAGGACAACAAACGAAGGACTTGTTTACGGCATTGATCCTGACCCGGAAAATATGGCGATCGCACGTCAATTGATTTCAGAATCGCAAAAAAATATCCGACTGATTCAAGCGGCCTTGGGCGATGAACCCGGCGAAACGAGCTTACGCCTGGGCAAAAAAAGAGGATGGAACCAAACTACTAACATCCCACTTGATTCGACCGTTGAATTTCAAACCAAGGAAATTACAGTCCCTATCTCTACACTTTCACAAATTATTGAACAACATCATATCCCTTTTGAAAGAGTTCGGCATATCAATCTGACCATCAATGGTTGCGAATATCAAACTTTGCTAGGGATGAAAGATCTGCTGCAATCAGCTACCGACCTTTCGTTGACGGTCATCGCCGGAAGATACGATGAAACAGGCACAATCAATGACAAAAACGACTTTGTACTGATCCTTGAATTGTTACAGGAAGCTGGATTTCAAACCCGTTTCAAACGGATTCATCAGCTGTTTTGGTGGGGGTTTGTGGTCAAACTGTTGATGCAACAAAACTACGTTTTCAACAAGAAAAACTACGGAGTAATAT
Source organism: Sunxiuqinia sp. (assembly GCA_035266925.1). Lineage (GTDB taxonomy): Bacteria > Bacteroidota > Bacteroidia > Bacteroidales > Prolixibacteraceae > Sunxiuqinia. The sequence continues at coordinate 788 of DATFMO010000240.1, forward strand.
TTGCTGCGAAAGGGAGGCGAAAACTTCCATGGTTCCAGTCGTTCTCCTAAAATAGGCTTCTTCTCTTCTCAGAAAACGATCAATAGAATACTGACCAAAATCATCTATTTCAGAATCATTTCACGATTAAAAATAAGTAACTTGTGACGCAGAACCTCTAATCATTTGGGGGTTCTCCTGACGATTAACCAGTGATGGACAAAATTTGGGAAGCGTAAATTCCAGGCCATCAACCTAAATTTAATTTATGCGATATGAGTAAACGAACGAAATTCCCTGGAGTCTTTTGGGTAGCTAACAGTGTTGAAGTGCTGGAGCGATTTGCCTATTATGGCATTTACATGAGTTTTGGTATTTACCTGGAAAGCCTCGGCTTTACGAAGGGTGATTTAGGAATCATCCAAAGTATCTTCCTGGCACTTTCCTATTTAACACCATTGTTTTCAGGAACTTTTGCTGACCGATACGGATTTAAAAAGATGCTGATCATTTCCTATATTGGTTATCTTCCAGCCATTTTGCTGCTGATTATCACCAAGTCATTCAGTGGTATTGCACTCACGATGCTTACGATTGGTTTTGCGGCGGGAATTTTTAAACCACTCGTTTCATCCACGGTGCGCGTGACCACTGATTCAACCAACAAAACACTCGGATTTGGTATCTTTTATCAGATGGTGAACTTAGGCGCTTCAGTAGGCCCAATTGTCATGGGAAAACTTCGCGGTTGGTCATGGGATTACGTTTTTTACACAGCTGCAGCCACCATTGGTTTGATGTTTATTATTACGTTGCTCTTTTACAAAGAACCGCCACGGGAAACAGAAGGTACTACTCTCAAACAGAAATTCAAAGACATGGGCGAAGCTCTCTCTGACCTTAAATTTTTGAGTTTTCTGATTTTATTAGGCGTCTTTTTCTGGCTGCCTTTCTGGGCTTTCTTCAATGTATTAGCGGTCTATATTCATGATTATCTGAACACAGCTGAACTTTATCAATCGGTGAGAATGGTACTGGGGACAACTGTCACAAATATTATCTCACACAATGACGAAGGTGTTTGGAAAATCAACGCTGAAGCCATTTCACACACGGGCTATATCATCATTGTATTCCAGTTAGTCATTTCCAGCATCTTTGAAAAGCGCGCAGCCATTCCATCATTCCTTTTCGGATTATTGATGGCATCTGCCGGATTTGTGGCCTTGGGATTATCAGTTACTCATGCCAACAGTCTTGTTTTCCTTGGTGTTTTCTTGTTTGCCGTTGGAGAAATGATCTCTTCCCCACGAATCCAGGAATACATCATGTGGATAGCTCCGAAAGAGAAAGCAGGACTGTATATGGGAACCAACTTTTTGGCTACCTTTATCGGAGCCATTTTAAGTGGCTCATACACTTGGCTGATGGGGATTTACGAGTCGGCCGGACATCCGGAGTACATCATGTACACGCTGACAGTCAACATGATAATCGGCATTTTTGCCATCTATTTTTTCATGAAGAAAGTGGGTGAGTTTCAGGAAAGGGTTGAATAGCCCATCGCACAAACAAAAAATTGCAAAGACATAAAAAAACCGGGCTTGACCCGGTTTTTCAGTTTTAAATATCCTGTTTTAGTGCGAATCAATTTTAGGGCCGAATGCCAAATCGCCTGCATCACCCAAGCCCGGTACAATATACGACTTCACAGTCATCTCATCATCAATAGCACCCACCCAAAGGGTTACATTTTCAGCTTCAATATTTTCCAATAGGTAGTCAACCCCTTTTTTGCTGGCGATAATGGCCACCAGGTGAACATGGCTTGGATCACCTTTTTGCAATAACGCTTTGTAACCAATTTCCATAGAAGCACCCGAAGCTAGCATCGGATCGGAGAGGATGACCACTTTCTCATTCAAATCAGGGGATGCCAGGTATTCAAATTCAATGTGAAATTCACCCTGATCGTCATATTTTCGATAGGCCGAAATGAACGCATTTTCAGCTTGGTCAAACACCTCCAACAATCCTTGTTGAACCGGAAGTCCGGCTCGCAAAATTGTAGCCAACACGGGTTGTTGCACTAATTTTGGAACATTGGCAACCCCCAGTGGTGTTTTTACTTCATTGACTTTAAAATCTAATGTTTTGCTGATTTCATAGGCAAAGATTCCACCAAATCGTTGCAGATTTTTCCGAAACCGAAGTGGGTCTTTTTGAATTTCGTGATCACGAATCTCCGCAAGATATTGATTAAAAATTGAGTTGGACTCGCTCAGGTTGATGACTTGCATGGTTAAAAATTTTGGCGAAAATAACGATTTTTTCCTTCTTTTCGGGGCACACCACCGTAAAAATAACCATTATAGATAATGGATTATTCAGAATGCCAACTAAAAATGAATGTCAAAGTCCTTCGCCAATTTTTCCAGGTCTTTTTTAAAATAACGTTCTGCCTTTTCCCGCTCCTGATCACTTAAAGGAAGGTACTTGCTTTCTTTCCGGTTCAAATTGTGAAATTGATCAACAATGTTCGAATGGATAATCCAACGTTTCAAAAAGGCAGGAAATAGCGCTCGAATCCACCTGCGAAGAAAATGATCGCGATCCAACAAAAATCTCTCAACCAATTTTGATTTTGGAACTGCATTGGGATTGAGCTTTTTTTCTTCTTGCTGCTCACCCTGGTATTCAATGCCCAAAAATCGACATAGCTCCGCATGTAGCTGCGTTGGATCATTTTTTAATTGATTGGTTGTGAGAATCAGAACATTTTCTCGCGGGAAAGCATCCAGCCATTTGCTCAGATGATAATGATACAAGCTACCATAAAAATGCCCTACATTGTTGCGGTCCACAATATTTTTAACCTGTTCAATCTGTTTCTCATGTTCCAAAGAGTCCAAAAAGCTGGGGTAGGCGTCATGATGTCCGTAATTGACGGAATAATTGTACGACGAATAGGTACGATCAACCGGCTGACGAAGCAGTACAACAATTTTCATATCCGGATTATAATCTTTGATGCGCAGAATGGCTGCATGATCCATCAGCAAATAGGTGTCTGCTGAGGCAACGATAGATTGCCCCTTGTATTCCGGGAAAAAAGAATGGTAATATTCCAGCCCTCGTTGGTACAATTCTTCAATGGAGAAATAATGAAGTTCTTTAATCACAGAAAAACAAATGCCCGGGTGCTCCTCCATGTATTTACACAACGAGGTTGTACCCGATCTTCCAGCTCCAATTACCAAGGTATTTACGCGCATCTATTCGAAATTTTTCGTGCTGATTTTATGATTCAATTATTCTCGTTCTGCAAAATGTTTGTTAAACTGCTCTTTTATTTTGAAAGCCAGGTATTCCGACTTGATCAACTGTTTGGCACTTTTTACAGCAGGATTTTCCATCGGTAGCCGCTGAAAATGGTTAGGTTCCCGATCCAATTTCAAGCCTGCTGTCCCGAATGTGATGTCGCACAAACGCTGACGCCGAATAGCATCAAATACATCGTTTGACACGCCAAAATCCGTAAACGGAAACGCAAAAGCCTTGACCTTCGGAGTAAAATTGGCCTCCACCCACTCCATGCTTTCGCGAATTTCGTCCAACTGCCGTTCCTCATCCAGCAACCAAAATTCCGGATGATCCCAGCTGTGAGCACCAATCGTGAAACCATCGTTTTGCAATTGCTGCAATTGTTCCATCGTCATGTAAGGCTTTTCCTTTTCAAGGTATTCGCTCCAATCAATCCCCACATCTTCAGCCATTTGATCCAGCGATAACAAATCAGCATACGTATTTTGAAGCTGTGTTTTCACCCCTGTTTTTTCAAACTCCCGATGTAATACAGCTGCTTTGTAACGATGAAACAAATCGTGGTTGTCGACAAACGCCGGGTTGACAAAAAACGTAGCCTTAATTCCCTTTCGCTTTAAAATAGGTACAATAACTTCATAACATTCTCGCAGGCCATCGTCAAATGTCAGGTGAAAAGCCCGCTCCACCTTTTTCCCCTTGTACAATTTTTTCAAGGAAATGGACTTGTAATTTTTGAGCAAAAAATCCAGGTCTTCTTCAAACCGCTTCACCGAAGGATAGTCATAGTTATACTGAAAAGGATGATCCTGATCGCTCACCAAGTGATAAAAAGGCAGCAAAACCGGCACATCCTCGCCGCCCCGAAGCCATTGCAACGAAAGGGGTTTAACAGTAAAAGTACTAATATGGGAGAATAATTTATTCATGCTGATAAAAAAAGGCGGTGATTATCTTTTTAGCCATTTGATCCACCATGGCAAGTTGTTCCAACGGTAACGATAATATTTCTCGGGAGTGGCACCAAAACCCTTGTATAGTCGCGCAACACCGGAAACCATGGAGCCTTCAAAATCCAACAAATAATTTTTGTCGGTGTGTTCTTTGATGAATTGGTCAATCAGGAAAAACATCGCCTGATGTTCTTTGCCTTCCGGACTGGTTACCGCATTTAAATACGTCACCCGGTTTTTATGCCGAATAAAAAACACCGCTGCACAAAGTTGATTGGATGATGAATACACCCCGTAAACCTGCCCCATGCTTCGGGTGACTGAAAACGCCGTCACATTGCGGAGACGCTGCAAGTCAGCATCTGATTGTTTGACATTCAAGTGCTTCTTTTTGAATCGAAAAAATTCCTCGACAGAAATGCTTTTCACCAAACTCAAATTCGCTTTGGCGGCTTTTTTTAGTTTGCGCCGGGTATGTTTTGAATAATTTCCAGCAATTACTTCATAGCTATCACTCAACCACAACAGGTAATTTTGCCGCTCCACATATTCACCGCCATCATCCACAGGCAACTGCATGGCATTCAAGTTGATTTCCACAAACTGAAACCGTTTGGTGACTTCCTCCATAATCTGTTTACTGACGGCTTTCGTTGGAGTAGGAAAAATTCCCAGTTGTTGACAAAAAAGTGGTTGGGATAAATAAGAAATGCCAACCTTCTTTTTATTGGTCAGTGGCATCACATATTGGTAATCGCCCAAGACCAGCGCATCCCAACGATCACAGATTTTGTCCAGGTACCATGACTGGGCATACACCAACGAATTGGGAGAATCTTCAATGCATTGATCCCATCGATCGGTGTCAACTTCTTCATGTTTCAGGTACCTAATTTTGAGCTGATTCATCCTTGTATTTTATCCCCATTTCAGTCATTTTCACGAACACCTCTTGCCAGCCGGCCCATTCCGCTTGATCACTCAGGCTTTCATTGTGCCATAAACTTATAAAAGTTCCACCGTATTTTCGAATTTCCTGCATTAAATTGTCAATAACAAGCAAGCCCTCGTCAGGTGTCAGATTCAAATAACTTCGCAGAGTCACGTCCATCATTTGAAAGGGATGAATCCGAAGTTTCGTTTTTGACTCTTTCGCCAAGTCATAAAACAAAAATGAGTTGGACGTTCCTGCACGAAACCCAAAATTGTCGGCATAGCCCATCGTAAAGTCATTTTTAATGCCTGCTTTGATCAATCGCCGATAGGTTTTGGGCAATTCCAATCGCAAAAAATGTTGCCGGGAACTCTCCACTTTTTCGTGGCAAATACGTCTAAGATGCTTGATTTCCCGCTTAAGCACCCGTTTCTTTTTGGTCGATCGATACGACGGATGAAGGCCAACACGGAAATCTTTACACAACGATTTAATCAACTTTTGCAGTTCTGTATTTGTTGGAGAAACGTTGCGGTCATATTTACTGGGTCGACTTAGTAAGATGAAAAACTGCAACAATTCAGGTCGGTCTTTATAGGTTTTTCGAATGAAATCATACGTATCATACGGATCTTCTTTTTCACCCCTAAGTACGAGTATTCGCTCCTTATTTTGATGAAGATTTCCTTTCAAAATACCTTTGGCCAGAGCCCCGGCTGTTCGTTGCAGGCTTTTATTTTTATAGGCCCAGGCATTGTCAATATCAATGGTCGATAAAAAATCAAATCGGGGCTTTTGAAACTGAAATTCAGGAAAGTGCTGTTTTATTTTCTGGGCAACGAGTTGCGCCCATTGATTGACCACCGGACGCTGCAACAAATGATTGCGAGATAATACACTGTGATATGACGGGTAACGGCAATGCTCATCAAACTCACGCATCAGGTATTCTTCGTAACGGGTAAGCAGGTAAAACGATGCTGCGAACGGGTCAAACGGCAGAAATGAATCCTGCGATGATTCAAAGAAGAATACATCGTCACCATAGTTAACTGGCTCCAAACTTTGATACTTGATCCCATGTTGAAACAGCAACGGATGTGGGTTCATTTTCAAAGAACCGTCGACCGGCAATACAGAATAATTGATCTTCGGCTCCTCACAGGTTTTAAACACATGAGGATCTGAAGTAATTTCCACAGGTACTTTCAAAACTTCTTCAAAGAGAAACTCGAAGACATATTGCACCCGGTGCGTGATTTCCTGAGTAAAAATTAAGGCCATTTTTTGAATGGTTAAAGCATTCCTTCATCTGCAAAGCTAAGATACTGATCATGCGCGATAATTACATGATCAAGAACGCTAATTTCCATCAATTCGGCGGCTTCTTTGATTTTTCGGGTGACTTTTTTGTCGGCTTCGCTGGCTATCATATTTCCAGAAGGATGATTGTGGCAAAGAATCATCGAACAGGCCAGCTTTTCAAGGGCTGTTTTAAGAATGATTTTGACATCGATCACAGTACCGGTGACACCTCCCTGACTGACCATAAATTTATCGATCACCGTGTTGGAACGATTCAGCAAAAGGATCCAAAATTCTTCATGGGGAAGATCTTCCAGCAATGGACGGAAGTAATTGGCTGCGTCCCCACTTTTTGTAATGATGGTACGAGCTGACCGCGAATTTTCTTTTCGACGGCGACCTAGTTCCAGGGCAGCCAAAATATTGACAGCTTTTGCCTCACCGATGCCATTGAATTTGAGCAGTGCTGATGCATCTATTTTACCCAACGCAGCCAAATCGTTGTTGGCCGACATCAAAATGCGTCGAGACAGCTCGACAGCTGACTCTTTGGTATTTCCTGATCCAATAAGAATGGCGATTAATTCGGCATCGGAAAGCGAACGAGTGCCACTTGCCAGAAGTTTTTCACGGGGGCGGTCTTCAACAGCCCATTCTTTAATACTTGGCTTCTTGTACATAATTTAGAATTGACTATAGCCAAGTTATGAAAAATAAAAGAGATCGAAAAATAAAAATTTCTGTTGAAAGGTGAATGCCAAAACTAAGAAACAAAAAGAAGCCCCTTCAAAATGAAGAGGCTTCTTTCTATATCTTGGTCTCGCTTAAAGCTTGTTCACATGAGATGTTAATTCTGATTTCAAGTTGGCTGCTTTGTTCTTGTGAATCAAATTCTTTTTAGCCAATCGATCAATCATCGAAACAACTTTTGGAAGTTGTGCCACAGCAGCTTCTTTCTCGCTCACCTCGCGCAAATCACGCATTGCGTTACGCATGGTTTTAGTGTAGTACTTACTGTGTACACGCTTTTTTTCGTCTTGACGAATTCTTTTTTTAGCAGATTGATGATGTGCCATTTTCCTGTTTGTTCTATGTGAATAATTTAAGTAGCCCGTAGGGGATTCGAACCCCTGCTACCAGGATGAAAACCTGGCGTCCTAACCCCTAGACGAACGGGCCATCATTTCTTCCCCTGAATTTGGGACTGCAAAAATAAATCAAATTTTGATGTCTCCAAATTTTTCTTCAGGATTTTTTTGAAATCTGGCATTCTTCGTATAGTGATACCGTTTTCGATTTCAGCGATGCAAAGAAATAGAAGATTTTTTAATAATCAAACAAAAATTGTGAAATTATTTCCATTCCACAATTGTTCCCCGCTCCCTATTAAGTAACTCGGCTGGCATCGAACTATGGATTTCTTTCCACAATAAATCTACCAATTTATTCTTCGCAAAGTGGCGGGAGTAAACTAAACTCACTTCGCGCAAAGGAGTTACATCACTAAAGCGGCGAACATGTTCAGTACGGCTTTCCGGCATTTCAACTGCAGCCAACTCTGGGATGAGCGTGATACCTCCTTCTTTATCAATGATGTTCATCAAGGTTTCCAATGACCCGGCTTCGAAATGGAAAGGCAATTCTTCGTTGGAAGCTCCTTTGAACGAGCACAGGTTGATCACCTGGTGTCGGAAACAGTGCCCATCACTCAACAACCAAATTTCGGGCGTGGCAATGTCACGAACTTTGATTTTTTCTTTGGTATGCAGCGGATGATCAATATGCGAATAAATCATCATTTCCTCATAAAAAATCGGGCGTTCATTGATTCGGTCTTCTTTTAAAGGAGTGACCAGGATGCCCACGTCCAATAAATCGCGATGCAGGTGGTTTACAATATTTTCGGTTGTTAATTCTTCAACCGTGATGAGAATATTCGGGTATTTTCGTTTGTAATTTCCAATAAACAAGGGTAGTAGATATGGTGCCAGCGTTGGAATAATTCCAATCTTCAACTCACCGGAAATCAAATTCTTATGATCCTTGACGATGTCGTTAATTTGATCGGTTTCCTGTAAAATAATTCTGGATTGTTCAATGATACGCTTGCCAACATCAGTGGGGATCAGGGGTTGTTTACTTCGGTCGAAGATGATAATTTCAAGATCTTCTTCCAACTTTTTAATCTGCATGCTTAATGTTGGCTGTGTAATAAAACAGTGTTCAGCAGCTTTGCCAAAATGCCGAAACGTGTCAACAGCTACAATGTACTCTAACTGCGTTAGCGTGATCATGGTTTTTCATATTTAATCTTGATAAAAATAGAAAAAATCCATGAAAATAAAACCTGAATCACGAGGATTTAAAAATGCATTTCAAGCGAACGAAATAAATAACCCGCAATAACCTCACTCACAAAACACTGACTAAAACAACTGCTGCCTTTGCCATTCGAAAAGAGACACAGCCAGTGCGTGTGAAATGTTCATGGATTTACATTTGCCCGTCATTGGAATGTGCACACTTTGCTGACATTTCTGAATTAGGTCGGGTGGCAAACCATGCATTTCACTTCCGAGCAGAAAAGCGATTTTTGCAGGCAACTTTGTGGCAAAGATATTCTGTGATTGCTCGCTGGTTTCAATGGCCACAAGCGTGAAATCAGCCGGAATCATTTTGAAAAATTCTGCTGAACTTTCATAAACCAACTGCACATTTTTATAGCTCAACCCAGCTGTTTTTCGAATGGAAGCTTCTCGTTTCGAGTTTTCATCATCCACCAGAATTAAGGTATCGCCCCCCACGTTATCAACCAGTCGCATCAGGCTTCCCACGTTACCAGGATTCTTCACTTTCCACGCCGCCACCAACGGCTTATCTAGCAGGTCCGGATAGTTTTGGCCCTTAAAAAAAGCGACTGAATTTGTTTCCATCCTGATAATTATTAATTTTCTTTGACGTTTGGTATTACGAAGAAACGATTAAAATACATTTGTCCATGAACCTGACCAAAGTTTTTTCCGTCATTGTGCTTTTCACCGTCCTGGTTTCCTGTGGTAAATCAGACAAACAACAGGCTGCTGAGCGATTGCAACTTGCCCAAAAAGTTTATGCCCAAGGTGATACCACGCAGGCTTTGCAACAATTGGACACCTTAAAAATGAGGTACAAAGATGTGATTAAAACAGAGATTGAAGCCAAGAAATTCACTCAAAAAATTTACAGCGAAATTCTGTATAACAAGCAGGCTGAGATGGATTCATTGAAATTGAAAATCGCCAAACTGGAGAAGAATTTCATCAAGGAGAAAACTCAATTTGACCTGGACACCCAAATGATTTATAAACGGCAACAATTTAAAAACCGCTGGAACAAATCATTTATCCAGGTTCATCTGGACGAAAAAGGCAATTTATACATTTCAAGCAACTATTTCGGAGACAAGTGGCTCAATCATACCGGCATTCGTGTTTACGATGACACCCTTCAGGCAAAAACCAAGAAAGTACCGTTGAACAACGTGCTGAATCACCACAGTGATTTTATGAATACCAAATGGGAAAAAGTCACCTACAGAAATGGCGATGAAAACGGGGTCATTCAGTTTATTGCCGACCATGCGAAAAGAAACCTGAAAGCGGTTTTCCTTGGAAGTCGCTACTACTATATTATCCTTGAAAGCTACGACAAGCGTGCCATGGTGGAAGCGCTGGAGTTGTCAAAAGCCTTGAAGCAGAAAATCAAACTTCAAAAAGAAATTGATTCCCTGCAGGCTAAAGTTGTGTAGCAACCTGAATTCGACACAAATTTTAGATTCAGACCGCATCTAAATTGGATGGTTCAATTGGAAATGATGGAAGAATAGTGGGCTATTTTGAATCACTTACAAGAAGAAAATTGCTGTTTATAAGCGGTATTTCTCACGCATTGTATAAAACGCTGAATTCAAAAATTTAAATCGAAATCAGGTTAGTAGTTAACGAATCTTTTCAATCAATTCCGGCGGTTGCGCCAGGATGGCCTTTTTTCCGTTGACAACGATTGGGCGTTGCAACAGTCGTGGGTTTTCTGACAAGATATTGATCCATTCTTCATCGCTGATTTCTTTTCCTTTGTATTCCTTTTTATACAAATCTTCCTGCGTCCGAACCAGTTCGATAGCAGACATACCGGTTTTATTCAAAATCGATTCGATTTCCTCCGGTGAAATACCCTCTTTCATGTAGTTTATCTCCGTCACTTTAAAATCATTTTCTTCCAGGTATTTCAGTCCGGCCCGGCTCTTTGAGCATCGGGGATTGTGATAAATTTTCATTGCTATTTGGTGTCTCTGTTTAATAAATTGGTAAAAATCTTCCTGTGCCCTGAACCGGCCTTCCATGTGCTGCCGGCTGTACGTGTTGGTCAATTCGTTGTCCCAAATGCGCGATTTGGTATTATCGCGTAACTGAATCTTCAACATCTCACGAAGTTCCGATTGGATTTCTTTGTTATAGATGGGACACGCTACTTCAATTCGTCGATCGAGGTTACGCTGCATCCAGTCGGCCGAGGAAATAAAAATGCGTTCGTCTCCCCCATTCCCGAAGAGAAACACGCGTGAGTGCTCCAGAAATTTATCGACAATACTAATTGCTTCAATATTTTCACTCACATCTTCCAATTCGGTGAGCACGCCAAATATTCCACGCACAATCAGTCGAATCTTCACGCCGGCACGGGCTGCTTCGTATATTTTATCCATCATTGCCGGATCGATCATGCTATTCATTTTGAGCAACATATACCCCCGCCTACCTGATTGCGCAATACGAATTTCATTGTCAATCATTCTTGAAAAGAAATCGCGCATATCGAACGGACTCACAACAATATGGTTGTATCGAGCTACTTTATAGGTGTGCTTGAAGAAGCCAAACAATTGGGCCACTTCATCTGCAATTCTGGAATCAGCGGTCAACAGACCGTCATCACCATACACCCGAGCTGTTCCTTCATGAAAATTCCCGGTTCCCACATAAGCATAATTCCGAAAGCCGTCCTTTTCCTGTCGTTTGATCCAAGCCAGCTTGCTGTGAACTTTCAATCCGGGGATGCCATTGATGACATGAGCACCTTCTTCCTGCAACTTGTTCGACCAGTATATATTGGCTTCCTCGTCAAAACGGGCCTGAAGCTCGATCACCACGGTTACTTTTTTACCATTACGAATGGCGTTCAACAGGGCATTGACTACCCGCGAATTATCAGCCACGCGGTAAATGGTGATGCCTATTTCTCTCACTTTCGGATCAATGGCAGCCTCACGAAGCAAATCCAAAAAGTGGATGAAGCTTTGGTACGGATAGTGCAACATGATATCCTTTCGCCTCAGTTTCTTCAGAATACTTTCGTGTAACTTCAGATCCTTATGACGTACTGGTGGCAATTTTTTATAATAATGGTGCGCTTTGCCGATTTCCGGGAAATCCATAAAATCTTTGTGGTTGTGATATTTCCCGCCCGGAACCAGGTTGTCCGGATCCAACTTCATCTTTTTGACAATGAAGTTTAATAAATCTTCGGGTATTTCTTTATCGTAGAGTAGTCGAACGGGTGTTCCGATTTTACGTCGTTTGAGGCTGGCCTCCATTTTCTCCATGAAGCTTTTGGAGATGTCGTCATCAATGTCCAACTCAGCATCACGGGTCACTTTAATCGTGTAGGCTTCAAAATGATCAAAATTAAATAATGAAAAGATATCAGGCAGGCTGTAACGAATAACATCATCCAACAGCATGACATATTTTTTCCCTTCACGTTCAGGTAAAACCAAAAAGCGAGAGAGTGAGATTCCCGGTACACGAACCAGCGCGTAGGCAAATTTCTCCGGCTTATCCTTTTTGGCCAGCCTGATTGCCAGGTACACTGACCGGTCACGCAAATACGGAAATTTATTTTCCTTGCTCAGCATGATGGGAATCAGGTTGGGCAGTACCTTTTCCTTGAAGTAATTCTTGACAAACACAATTTGCTCAGGCTCCAGCTGGTTTTCATTAATCATGAAAATATTTTCCCGCCTCAGTTCCTGAAGAATCTTTCTGAAAATTTCCTGCGACTTTCGCTGATGAGAAAGCACGATTTTGTAGATCTTTTCATGCAGCTCTTCCGGCTTGTAATCACCGAGCAATATTTCATCTGTTCCTAAATCAACCATTCGTCGAACCGTGGCCACGCGAACCCGGAAAAATTCATCGAGGTTGTTGGAGAAAATACCGACAAACCGAATGCGTTCAAAAAGCGGGACAGTCGGGTCTTCAGCTTCCTGCAAAACTCTTGCATTAAACGAAAGCCAGCTAATCTCGCGATTGATATATGGATTTTTTTGTTTTACAATCTTTGGATGTCTTCCCATTGCTTTGCTCTTTTCAAAAGTTTACAATTTACCTCTAAAATTTCAAAAATGACAGGGCGCTATTCAAGCAATATTCGATCCTTTCGTCCGAAGCAAGCTCTTCAAAAGGTATTGGCCCGAACGGTGCTTTCTGATCATCATCGGTCAAATCAAGCTCCCACCAACCAACATCTTGCCATTGCCCCAATTTGTACCCAACATGGTTGTACACCGCAAATGCCTTAAAACCCAACGATTCGTGTAAACGAACACTGACTTCATTGGGTAATGTAATGACCGCAAACAGCCGGGTGAATCCCTGTATTTTCAATATCGAAAATAAAGCATGATACATTGCTTTGGCCACATTTCGTCCTCTAAATTTGGGATGAATATAAACAGACACTTCCCTGTTCCAACGGTATGCCGTCCTACTTCGGTACGAAGCTGCATAAGCATAACCAGCAATCTGCCCATTCATTTCACAAACCAGGAACGGGCACTCCTGCTGAATCGCAGCGATCCGTGTTTTGAAATCATCAAGCGAGGGAACAGTCTCTTCAAAAGTAACAGCAGTTTGAAGAATGAAAGGTTCATAAATCGCTAAAATTTCAGCGACATCCTTTTCCCCGGCCAACCGTATTGAAACATTATTCTCCACCAAATTCCATCAAATAGGCTTTTATAAATCCGTCAATCTCACCATCGAGTACCGCCTGAACATTGCCCGTCTCATAACTGGTCCGCACATCTTTCACCATTTTGTAGGGTTGCAACACATACGAACGAATCTGTGAGCCCCATTCAATCTTTTTCTTTTGCGATTCAATCGCCATCTCTGCTTCTCTCAGTTTGCGGAGCTCCAATTCATACAACTGCGATTTCAGCAGTCGCATGGCGTTTTCTTTATTGGCCAACTGCGAACGACTTTCAGTATTCTCAATGGTGATGCCTGTTGGTGCATGTCGCAACCGAACCCCGGTTTCTACCTTGTTAACATTCTGGCCACCGGCACCTCCCGAACGGAAGGTGTCCCAGGTGATGTCTGCCGGACTGATTTCAACCTCAATGGAATCGTCCACCAATGGCGCAACAAAAATTGAAGTAAACGAAGTCATTCGCTTATTTTGTGCATTGAATGGTGAAAGCCGAACCAATCGGTGAACCCCGTTTTCGCTTTTCAGGTAACCGTAGGCGTATTCACCATCAAACTCAATGGTACAACTTTTCACGCCTACCTCATCCCCGGCATTAAATTCGGAGACCTTCACCTTGTAGCCTTCTTTTTCGCCCCAACGCAGGTACATGCGCATCAGCATGTCGGCCCAATCGTTACTTTCGGTTCCTCCTGCCCCGGCATTGATCCGAAGAATGGCGCCCAATTTATCTTCGTCATTCCGAAGCATATTGCGGGTTTCCAGTTCTTCAACCTCGGTCAGTACTTTTTTATATTGATCGTCAATCTCTTGCTCGCTGGCTTCTTCGGCTTCATAAAATTCATAAAGCACCTGCAAATCCTCCAATGCCTGATTCACCTTGTCAAAACCATCCGTCCAAACTTTGATGGACTTGATCTTCTTCATTTGGTTTTCAGCGTCTTTGGGGTTGTTCCAGAAATCAGGGTCTTGAGTCTTCAGTTCTTCTTCTTGTAGTTGAATTAATTTTGCATCGTAGTCAAAGATGCCTCCTCAGCGCATCCCGGCGCTCAGCAAGATCTCTTAGCTGCTCTTTTTGAACCATGATTTTTGTTTTAAGTTGAATTGAAGACAAAAATAGAAAAACCAGTGTGATTATTCAATTTTAGCGGACAAAGAAAACGGACGATATTATCTTTTTGCGGTCTGTTCCGTATTTTTTAAATATTGAATCTTAATTTCCCCAAGTAATCATTTTTGTTGAAATGGACTTTGCCTGGATATTGACCCCGGACATTCCCGGCTCCAAACGATAGGTATCCATTTCAATCAGGTAATTTGTTCCCACCGTAGGCCCTTTCCCATTCAACCAGCCTGACGTATTTGCTCCAAACGAATAGGTCGCTGAAGATGCATCTTTGGCAGGACTGCCGAACATGATTTCTTTATTGGTATCATACATTTTGATGACAAAATAATCGGCAAACCTAATTTTATTCCAAGTCAGTACCATTTCGCTTGTCTTACTGTTTAGGCTATCTTTCATTGTATCAGTTGGAAAAATCAAATCATCCAATAGTCTATCAGACATGTTTGAAACTTCACCGGATTGGGCAATAATATCAAATGAGTAATCTCCCATGAATGGCGGAGTCGAAGAAAAAGCGCTGTCCGGTGTTTGATAGAAAAAATCC
>DATFMO010000241.1:0-3656 GCA_035266925.1 Sunxiuqinia sp.
CACCGAACATGGCAACAGTGGCATCAACTACCGAAGCGAGCAGTTGGACACTATTCCGTTCGCTTTGCGTGGTTACCAGGCTGATCTAGATGGACGCAACCGCTACACTGGCCAAAACTATGAAGAACGCAAACGAACGACGTTGGCCTATCATGGACAAAAAACGGTGGTGCATTCGCAACCAAATTCCAATGATCCCGGCTCTTTGAAGGCCAACATCAAAAACAACGCCTGGCAAAATTTCGAGGTAGTGGGATCACTCGGCGATCCAGATTCATTGAACAACTTCATCCACAAAAATGATTGGAATGACGTTCTCCTGATCGTGAAAGGCAATCACATGCAACATTTTATCAATGGCCATCTGATGAGCGATGTCACTGATAATGACACCATCAACCGAAGTTTTTCGGGTCTAATTGGCATGCAGGTCCATGTTGGCCCGCCCATGAAGGTGGAATACCGAAATATCCGTTTAAAAGAGTTGAAATAGCACAAGCAAATGTCTGGAAAGTGGAGCTATTTAATTGAATTGTCACTTATGCCAGAAAGGGATGCTGTCGTTTAAATGCGCGTAAAAATCTACAATTGTTGCCTCTCGCCGCTGAATGAGATATTTCCGGCGGAACGCAATTGCGTGTTCGTTAATATCACATTCCGGGCAATCCTGTGAACTGGATTTAAAATTCGGCTCTGCATACTCAGGAATTGTCACAGGATACCATTTTACTTTATAGGTTGTATCGCGAATGTATTCACCACGATCATTGACCCACTGGCCAATGTTATTTTGTTTAATTCTGAATTTACACCATTGATATAAATAAACGGGGACAAACTTGTTACAATAATCCACATATATCTTCCACTCTGCTGTATCCGCCGGAGCAACCCCCTTGGGTATTGGTTTGAAAGCGCATAATATTATAATTGCAGCAAGATAGAATGCTTTTTTCATGCTAGGTTAAATCAACTAATTTAACAGTGGAATAAAATAAATGCTATAATTCATCGATTGCAGGACAACTGATGAATTCACAAAGATCTATTCGAACAAATGTACACAATACTATCGACTGGCAAAATGAATCGCTAATTCAACATTCGGTCTCACATTCCCACATATCTACCCAAACATCCCTTGATAGATATCCAGAACAGCAACTTTGATCGTTATGGCTTTATGCTTTCCAAAAACACTTTCCCCCGGATCGTTGCCCGCAATTGTTGTGCCACCAGCACCTCGATCAACATTTTGGTTATATACACAATCAAGCAATCGCAGAAAGTCATTCGGATCAGGATTTGAATGCTCATTAATTATTGATCAAAGGATGTAGCAACACAAACGCTGGAATTAGTCGCCGCTTTTGCTAGTTTGCACCTGAGATAGCCCTAATTGACCGCAAAAACATTACCCGGAAGTAGGTATGGAACATGGAAAACTGGCATCGGGACCGGCCATGCAAATGGGCAAAGTTGCAACCATTGGATTGGCTCCTGTCGTCTTCAGCCCGCTAATGAATATCACTGGTTTCTCATTGGCCACCTGGTGGCGAAATAGAACAAAACCACCCGCTGACCTATCGTTTTCAATAAATATTCGATCATTATCAGTGAGGAAACGTCCTCTAATTTTCTCAATCTTTGCTGAAGTAAATCTTCGCTTAACATTCCCCTATTCCTGCTTTGCCTCAGGGCAAAAAATGCTTACTTTTGTCCGATTCTCAAGTTCAGCTTAAAAGCATAACAATTATGAAGATTTCCTACAACTGGTTGAAAGACTATCTGGATACAGATGTGACACCTCAACAACTCGAAGATATTTTAACCCAAACCGGCCTTGAAGTAGGTGGTATTGAAGAAGTTGAAAGCATCAAAGGGGGACTGCGCGGATTGCTCATTGGTCAAGTGATGACCTGCGAAGAACATGCCAACTCAGATCACCTCAGCAAAACAACGGTGGATGTTGGCAATGGAGAAATTCTACCCATTGTTTGCGGAGCGCCCAATGTGGCTGCCGGTCAAAAAGTGGTGGTAGCCACTGTAGGGACAACTTTGTACAGCGAAGACGCTGAATTTGTGATCAAACGGGCAAAAATTCGCGGCGAGGAGTCGCAGGGAATGATTTGTGCTGAAGATGAGATTGGCTTAGGCCAAAGTCACGATGGGATTATGGTATTGCCCGAAGAAGCTGAAATTGGCACCAAAGCAAGCGACTATTTTAAGGTTGAATCAGATTATGCCATTGAAATTGATTTGACGCCCAACCGGATCGACGGTGCTTCGCACATTGGTGTGGCCCGCGATTTGGCAGCCTACTTAAAACAAAAACAACCGACCATTGCATACACCAAACCATCGGTAGACAATTTCAAAGTGGACAACCACGACCTGGAAATCCCGGTTGAATTAGTCAATCCGGAAGCTTGTCACCGTTACAGCGGCGTTACCATCACCGGCATTGAAGTGAAAGAATCACCCGAATGGTTGCAAAACCGACTGAAAGCAATTGGTTTGAACCCGATCAACAACATGGTGGATATCACCAATTACGTGTTGTTTGAAACCGGACAGCCATTGCATGCTTTTGATGCAGACGAAATTACGGGCAATAAGGTGGTCGTGAAAACGATGCCGGCCGGCACCAAATTCGTCACCTTGGACGAGGAAGAACGCGAGTTGCACGAAGATGACCTGATGATTTGCAACGCCGAAGAAGGCATGTGTATTGGAGGTGTTTTCGGTGGCATCAAATCCGGCGTGAAAGAATCAACCCGAAACATCTTTTTGGAGTCCGCCTGCTTTGATCCGGTGTACATCCGCAAAACAGCTCGTCGTCATGGATTGAATACGGATGCGTCATTCCGATTCGAGCGTGGAACAGACCCGAACGGTGTCATTTATGCCCTGAAACGTGCGGCGCTTTTAATGAAAGAACTGGGTGGCGGGCAAATTTCATCGGAGATTGTTGATGTTTATCCGAAGCCAATTGAGGATTTCAAGGTGGATGTCAGCTACGCCAACATCAAACGACTGATCGGGAAAGAACTCGGTGCCGAACGCATCAAATTGATATTGGAGGGATTGGAAATCAACATTGAAAATGAAACCGAAACCGGACTTTCATTGGCCGTTCCTCCCTACCGGGTTGATGTAAAACGGGAAGCCGATGTGATTGAAGAAATCCTGCGAATTTATGGATACAACAATGTTGAAATCCCTACACAGGTGAATGCATCGTTGCAATATGCTTTGAAGCCGGATCCGGTTCAAATCCGCAAATTGATGGCAGACATGCTGACAGCTCAGGGGTTCAATGAAATTTGGTCAAACTCACTCACCAAAGCTTCTTATTACGAAAAAGGACAAACATACACCGACGAACATACCGTTAAATTATTCAATCCGCTGAGTAACGACTTGGGCGTGATGCGCCAAACCCTATTGTTTGGTGGTTTGGAAGCCATTGCATACAACGCGAATCGCCGAAACCCGGACTTGCGTTTGTACGAATTCGGGAATTGCTATTTCCACAACGATTCAGACTTGAAAGACGATGTGATGCGTAATTTCCGCGAAGAAGAGCATCTGGGAATTTTCATCTCCGGACAAAAAGAGAAAGAAAGCTGGACAGTTCCTCAATCTGGTAGCAC
>DATFMO010000242.1:0-2537 GCA_035266925.1 Sunxiuqinia sp.
TCAATTTGTGGTGCCCGATTCACTCAAACTGCCACAGGCGCGGCTATCGCTTCGGCGACCCGGCAATCCGGGAAGTAGCGAGCAATATTTAATCAGCCTTTCTACGACAAAGCCGGATCTTCAATTCCTTCCGGAAGGTGGACAATTGGTGGCTGGTATCAAAAACCAGGTGGCTTTTAAATGTGTTGATCAAGATGGCCAGGAGCTGGCTGTTTCCGGCAATTTGTTTGATGACAAGCAGCACTTGATCACATCTTTCAACACTGAATACGACGGGATGGGAAGTATCATTCTGGTTCCCAAAAAGGGAGCGCACTATTCAGCCAAAATTGAGTATGAAGATTCTACGTTCACCTATTCGTTGCCGGATGTTGATTCAGAAACTTATGGACTGCACGTGATTCGCGAAGATCAGGATTCTATTTATTTCTCCATTCGGCAGGATAGCGCACGGGTACAGGATTTCATATTATTTGGTCACACCCGTGGAAGTACCAAATTTATGGCTGCCGGAACACTGACGACCAATGAGTTAAAACTTGGCATTCCAAAATCCTATTTTCCGTCAGGAATTGCCGTTTTCACCTTGTTTGTCAATCGTGCACCATCCTCAGAACGCTTAGTGTATATCGACAAAAATGATCCGGTTCAATTTGAAATTTACCCTGACGAATCGTCATATGGCAAGCGTTCGCTGGTCAATTTGGATGTTTTGGCCACTGATACAGCAGGAAATCCACTGCAAGGAAACTTCTCATTCCTGGCATACGACTCCGGTTTGGACCACTCGGTTGATGCGCTGGAAAATATCCGGAATTACCTGTTACTGTCCTCCGACCTGAACGGACAGGTTCTCACCAATACCGATGTGTTTGACCACAGTGATCCAAATTACAAGCGAAAACGTGACCTGCTGATGCTCACCAATGGCTGGCGGCGTTTCAGCTGGACCGACATTTATCAGCAATCCAAACCCAAAACCAACTACAATATTGAACGAAGCATTGTGATCGATGGTGAGATCCGCCGGATGCTGACCAACAAACCGGTTCCGAAAAACTTTGAAGTTTCCATGATTCTTCGAAATAAAAATGCTGTTCACATTGACAAAACTTACACGGACGAACATGGTAAATTTCATTTTTCACTTCCGTTTTTCACGGACTCTGCTGAATTGACGATACAAACGAAAAACCGGCTGGGTGCGCAGCGTGACTATTACATCAGCTTACATTCGAACCTGGAAAACCTGGAGGTGGATGTCACGCGTTTTGACAAAATTCAGCAGTCGGGCATTTCACCTCTGGTGGTGAATTTGAGCGCTCCGAAGTTCATCAAAGAAAATCAGTCACCAACAGCCACATCCCGACTCCCCAAAATTAAACGGCCACGCATTGACAACTACTATTTTCCGGGAAAAGACACGTTTATGATCCAGGAAGTTGAAGTTCGTTCCAATTTTCTTAACCAGCGCGACTCCATGATCAGCCAAAGTGGACAGCCGGATGCAGTCATTGAGTCAGCCCAACTAAAAAAACTTACTGAAGAAAAAAAGTGGTATCATAACATTTGGGATTTGATTTCGAATCAGGTACCGGGATTGCAAATTATTCAGAAACCCTATGAAAAACGACTGGAGAAATACTACAACCTGGTCATCGCCAACCCGGATGATCGTGAAAACATGTCAGAAGACAGTTTGGGCTTTGGAGGGCCGGCTGTCTATTTTAAAGTAACGAACAACCCGTATGGCTACCTGTACATCTTCGTGGATCGCGATTTCCTCAACAACAGTTATGTTCCGCTGTATGATTTCCTGACTTATATGGATCCTTCAGAAATTGAATCAATCAATTTTGTTTCCAAACCCAAGAACTACGATATTAGCATGATGCCCGGGCCTGAGCTGGCCAACAACACGCTCAGCTTTGTAAACCAAACCCTCGGCGATGATCCCAACACGGAAGGTTCGTTTGACTTGCAGGCCATGCAGGATTATCTACTCAAAGATTTTGAGAAATCGACTGAACCACCAGCTTTCCTGTTTATCACGACTAAATCAAAAGGTGGCATTTTTGCCAGCCGGGCCAAAGGAATACAAAGCATGTATTTATCTGGGCTCAAGGCACCACGGGAATTTTACGCCCCAAAATACACCAAAAAGAATTCAAAAAACACGGGTAATGATTACCGGAAAACCATTTTCTGGGAACCCAATCTAATTACCGACAACACTGGTTTTGCGCATGTTTCTTTTTACACCAACGACAGCAAAAATCCCATCAACATTCAAGTTGGGGGTGTGACAAAAAAAGGGGAATCCGGATCAAAAACTTTTTTACTTCCCCGGGAGGAAAGTTCCCGTGTTACACCTGAACCAAAATTGGCAATCGCTAAAACGACTTCATCGTTGAATACGGAAAATCCCTACCGGAAACTTCGCCTATACTGCGGGCGCATCTCCGATAAGGGAACTGGGCAAGCGCTAGCTTTTGCCAATCTCACCCAAAATGAGCCCTATTATCACGAAACGACCA
>DATFMO010000243.1:0-4958 GCA_035266925.1 Sunxiuqinia sp.
TACCTAAACACTTAGTTGCCTTACTGAAAAAACAGTTAAATTATATTTTTCAGCGAATTCACGGATTCATTTGAAATGCGTCGGTAAATTTCTTTCAGTTTCCCTTCAAACTTGTAAATTGATTTTTTCTGAAACATTTTACAACATGGCTAAAAATATAATTAACAAAAGAATTATTACAAATTTTAAACATTTCTCGTAAAATAGAACAAAAAGTCTGTACATAAGCAAAAAATAAAGGACCCTGAACTTTCAGAATCCTTTATAACATATTATTTTTCTGATTTTTATCTTTGTACCCCGGACGGGATTCGAACCCATGACCTACTGCTTAGAAGGCAGTTGCTCTATCCAACTGAGCTACCGAGGCATCCTTAAAACGGTTGCAAAGATATAAAAATATCAAAAAAAGACACCTCCAAACGATAAAATTTCATCGTATGAAGTTAAGCTACACCAGGTGGATGTTGTGCTTCCAGCATTGCTCCACCATCTCATCCGGCCAAATACTGGATTGGACGTCACCGATACGCGCTTTTCGTAAAAAGTACATGCACGGGCGAGATTGTCCAATTCCGCCACTGATTGACAACGGAAATTCAGGTTTGTAATGCATTCGTTTTAATAACGTTATGAAGAAATCGACAGATTTTTAAAACAGTAATTTCAGATAATTTTAAACTTGCCGGCTTTTTACGGGGTTTAGAGATTCAAACATTCCTCTAAGGCGTGTGTTATTTTATAATTTTGCAGCGTCATGGGTCATTATGTGCGGTCAAATATCGTTAGTCTATACGTGGTCAAGTTTTCCAAGTGGTTCAACCTGGTCATGCCGGTCATTGTCCTTTTTTACCAGGACAATGGGCTGAACATGCAAAACATTTTTTGGCTAAAATCCATCTATTCGGTGGCCATTGTATGCATGGAAATTCCTTCCGGCTACCTCGCTGATGTTTGGGGGCGTAAAAAAACATTGCTGCTGGGTGGGATCCTTGGAGCCACCGGTTTTGCCATGTACAGCTTTTCCTATGGTTTTTGGGCCTTTGCAGCCGCTGAGATCATTCTCGGAATTGGACACAGCTTTGTCTCAGGCGCTGACACGGCCATGCTGTACGATACCTTGAAAGCTCACCAGCGTGAAAAGGAATACATCAAGCAGGAAGGCTGGATCACCTCATCAGGAAATTTTGCTGAAGCCATTGCCGGTGTTTCTGGCGGACTGCTGGCCACCATCAGCCTGCGTATGCCGTTTTATTTTCAGTTTGGTGTTGCTGCGCTGGCTATTCCTGCTGCGTTCTTTTTAAAAGAACCTCAAATTCACGCCAAGAAAGTTGCCAATAGTTTTCGGGATATCTTACGCACAGTTCATCAAACCTTTTTACATCGTGAACTGCGCTCTGCCATCCTCGTGTCATCATTTACAGGAACAGCATCACTCACCTTTGCCTGGTTTGTGCAGCCCTATTTTAAAGCGGTCAATCTTCCTGTTTCCATGTTTGGAATCATGTGGACACTGCTCAACCTTTCAGTTGGCATTTCATCCATGTTTTCTTATAAAGCTGAACGAAAACTGGGCCAACGCAATTCGTTGTTGTTGATCATTCTCGGACTCGGTTTCGGATACCTCTTTTCTGCCTGGAAAGTTAGTCTAGCTGGTATCGCCATTCTGTTTGCCTTCTATTTGGTTCGTGGAATTGCGCACCCAATCCTGAAAGATTACATCAACCGCTATACGCGATCGGAAGTGCGAGCCACCATCCTTTCAGTCCGTAATTTTGTCATTCGCATCAACTTCGCTATCATTGGTCCATTGCTAGGGTATTTGACTGACCAATTCAGTTTGGGCACAGCATTATTTGTGGCAGGCTTGAGCTATATGGTTGCTACGATCATCGCTGCCCTGCCTTTGCTTGCAAAAAGCCAATCGCAAAAAATTCAAGAATAATTCATCAATTCTGAATGACATTCCTTATTTTCAAAGAAATAAGTAGAAACATGCATTCAAGTCCAAATAAAATACTGGTGGTGGGAAGTTCCAACATCGACATGGTCATCAAAACGCCCAAAATTCCAACACCCGGCGAAACAGTTCTTGGCGGTGATTTCGTCATGAATCCTGGAGGGAAAGGGGCCAACCAGGCGGTTGCAGCACATCGACTCGGTAGTGCAGTCACATTTGTTGGAAAAGTTGGAACAGACACCTTTGGACAACAGGCCATTCATTCACTTAAAAACGAAGGGATCAATGTCGAATTCATAACTTCCGATCCTAAATTACCCAGCGGCATTGCAATGATTGCCGTAGATGAACATGGTGAAAACAGCATTGTGGTTGCTCCCGGAGCAAATCATTCGCTTTCCCCTGCCGACTGCGAACCGGCACTCAAAAATTTGCGTTCTTCATCGATTGTTTTGCTACAACACGAAATTCCTATTGAAACGGTTCTTCATGTAGCGAAAACAGCCACACGACAAGGGGCTAAAGTGATTCTGAATCCGGCGCCAGCACAGCCATTGCCGGATGAATTATTTCAACATATTTACCTGATTTCACCCAATGAACATGAAGCCGAATTGCTAACAGGAGTGCAGGTTTTCGATGTGAAATCGGCATGGAAAGCAGCCGAAACGTTGAAAGAGAAAGGCATTCAAATCGTCATCATCACAATGGGAGCAGCCGGCGCATTGGTTTTGAGCGATGAATTTACGGGGATGGTCGCATCTCCAAAAGTAATTACCACTGACACGACTGCTGCTGGTGACACCTTTAATGGAGCCATCGCAGTTGCTTTATCTGAAGGAAAACCCATACAAGAAGCGACAAATTTTGCCTGTCAGGCAGCAGCTATCGCTGTTACACGATTGGGAGCACAATCGTCCATTCCTTATCGAAAAGAATTAGAGGAAGAATCGTAGACCTGTATTTTTGTTCAATAACCAACCTACATTTTCGCGGTCAGTTGAAGCCCATCGTACGCCAGAAAAACATGGTCGGGCAACTGCTTTTGCACGTCATCATGTTTTCCCATCAGGTGTGAAATATGCGTCAGGTAGGCATTTTGGGGCTGCAGTTCATCAATCAGTTCCAGCGCTTCTTCAATGTTGAAATGAGAGATGTGCTTCTCGAAACGCAGGGCATTGACCACCAGCACATCCAAACCTTTCAGTTTCTCACGTTCCTCAGGGTCAACACGATTAACGTCTGTCAGATAGGCCATTTTCCCAATTCGAAAACCGAAAACCGGGAGTTTATGGTGATAACCGCGTACAGGAATAATTTCCGTCTCATCAACATGAAAAGGCTTATTTTCAATCAAATGTAAATTCATCTGTGGTATCCCAGGGTATTTGTTCTCTTCAAAAACATAATCAAACACCCGCTTGATGGATTTTTGCACCCGTTTCTCGGCGTAAATATCGGTGGGATGTTTCTGCACCCAGTTGAAAGCCCGGATATCATCCAAGCCAAATAGATGATCCGTATGTTCGTGGGTTAGCAAAATGGCATCCAGCTTGCGAAGTCCGATGTTCAACATTTGCTGGCGGAAATCAGGTCCCGCATCAATCACCAGTTTGGTGCCATTTACTTCCACAAAAGCCGCCGCACGTAAACGCTTATTTTTGGGATCTGTTGACGAACAAACTTCGCAATTACATGCAACAACCGGAACCCCTTGAGAAGTCCCGGTACCTAAAAACTCGATTTTGATTGATTTTTCCATTTGATAGCCAAAACTACAAAAAATTGATTTTTTCGGGCGACCAGTTAAATTAATTATTTTTGAAGAAAATTTGACACATGGCCAATCTCTATCTTATCCCGATTACCTTGGGCGAAAGTGAAATCAATTCGGTGCTTCCCGCAAACAACCGCGAAGTCATCCTCTCCATCTCACATTTTGTAGTGGAAAATGTGCGAACGGCTCGGCGTTTTTTAAAAAAGGCTGAGCCCTCAATCGACATTGATTCCCTTCAGTTTTTTGAATTGAATAAACACACCGACAAAAACCAATTGCACACTTTTCTGGAACCAATCAAAGAAGGACATCATGTTGGTGTGATGTCGGAAGCCGGTTGCCCGGGAGTTGCTGACCCCGGCGCTGATGTGGTACGAATAGCCCATGAGCAAGGCATCCACGTGATTCCACTGGTCGGCCCCTCCTCTATAATACTGGCCATGATGGCTTCGGGGATGAATGGCCAGAACTTTGCATTCAACGGCTACTTGCCCATTCGTAAAAACGAAAAAGCCAGCCAAATCAAACATCTCGAAAGTCGGATTTATTCCGAAAACCAAAGCCAGGTGTTTATTGAAGCACCCTACCGTAACCTTCAATTATTGGATGATCTGCTTCAAACTTGTCAACCACACACCAAACTGTGTATTGCCTGTGATATCACGCTGGAAAATGAATTCATCAAAACGTTGTCCATCAAGGAATGGAAGAAACAAAAACCAGACATTCAAAAACGCCCAGCGATTTTTATACTGGGGAAGTAGAAACGAGCATGGAGCTTAGAGTTAGTAAAAATCAACATTGAGAATCAAACATCAAGAATCCAGTACCGCATCGAGAATCCAGCATCAAGCTCTTATTTTGAGCTCAACAGCAATCTAAATTCGTGTTCAAAGTTTGGGGTGAAAATCCCGTTGCCCAGGTTTTTGGTGATTTGGTTTCGGGTCCAGAATTTACCTTCTTCCACTTCATCGGAATGAAGGTCGATGCCCTGAAAATCGTGGGTGATAAATACATACACCAGTTCCCGTTCAATGTCACTCTCCCAAACATATTGGGTGATGAGTTTCGCTGAAAAATCCTTCAGGCCAATTTCTTCCCAGGCTTCGCGCTGAAGAGAGGTTTGCAAATCTTCTCCAAACGAAATGTGACCACCAACAGCTGTATCCCATTTACCGGGCTGCACCAACTTGTTCATGGGGCGTTTTTGCAAAAAAATGG
>DATFMO010000244.1:0-9544 GCA_035266925.1 Sunxiuqinia sp.
ACACGTGCTTATAACAGATTTGTTTACCTTTGCCGTTCAATTGACGTGAATATTGCTTAAATGCAACAATTAAAATTTGACACCATCGTAATTGGCAGCGGATTGGCTGGGCTTTCTGCGGCTTTTCATGCTTCGAAATACGGCAGCGTTGCTATTATTACAAAATCGCAACTCGATACCAGCAATTCCTATTATGCCCAGGGAGGAATTGCCGGAGCCGTTACCGAAGAAGATTCACCGGAGCTTCATTATCATGATACTGTTGTTGCCGGACGTGGTTTGTGTGAAAGGGAAGCGGTTGAAATTCTTGTAAATGAAGGGCGTGACCGTATCCTGGAGTTGATAGAAATGGGCATGCAATTCGACAAGAAGGGCGGTGAGTATGTGCTCGGGCTGGAAGGTGGTCATAGTAAACGCCGGATTTTGCATGCCGGTGGTGACGCAACGGGTAAGGAGCTGACCGGCTTTATGTTGAAAAAGGTCAAGGAGCAGAAAGCTATTTGCCCCTTTGAGTACACGGCAGTAACCAAATTAATTTTAGAAAATCAAGAATGCGTAGGTATTCAGGCCATCGACTTTGTTTCGGGGGAAAGCCTCATTTTTAGTGGCAAAGCGACAATTCTCGCTACCGGAGGTTTAAGTCGCATTTTTAGCCGGACTACCAATCCGCACACTGCAATGGGCGATGGTGTTGCCTTGGCTTTTGAAGCCGGTGCACAGTTGGCCGATATGGAGTTTATCCAGTTTCACCCGTCGGCATTGTATGTAGAAGATAAGGACGCTTTTTTAATCAGTGAAGCTGTTCGTGGCGAAGGTGCTTGGTTGCTGAATACCAAACATGAACGTTTCATGAAAGAAGTTCATCCGCTGGCAGAGCTGGCGCCACGTGATATTGTGGCATTTTCCATTTATCGGCAAATGCAGAAATATCAAAGTCCGTACATCTATTTGTCATTAAAACATCTCGATGCTCAAAAAATAAAAAGCCGATTCTCCAACATTTATAAGAAGTTGAAAGAATACGGGTACGATATTACAGTTGATTTGTTGCCTATTGCGCCTGCAGCCCACTACATGGTGGGCGGCGTGAAAACCGATTTGCACGGTGAAACAAACATCCCCGGCTTATTTGCCTGTGGCGAGGTAGCCTCGACAGGAGTGATGGGAGCCAATCGCCTGGCCAGTAATTCATTGTTGGAGTGCTTGGTGTTTGGCAAACGTGCCAGCAAGCGTGCTGCACTCCGTCAAAAGAAAGTGAATACGATTCAACAAAACGAATCATTGACGAACAAGAAGGAGAACGAACAAGCTTATTTGGATCTGAAAAATGAAATTGCCGACCTGATGTCCCAAAATGTGGGCATTGTTCGCGAAGGACAGAAATTGAAAGAGACCATTCAGAAACTGGAAACGATTGGGCAAGGGTTCCCCGACAAAATTACAGACTACAATGAGCTGAAAGCAAAGCAAATTCAGGAGATTTGTTTGCTGATTACCCGCTCGGCATTGTTGCGTGAAGAAAGCCGCGGCGGTCATATCCGCGAAGATTTTCAACATGAAAATCCTGATTTCCGGCTACACATTGTTCAACAGAAAGATCAAAAAACACTTTTTATCCCGATAAAAAATGATGAACGCAAAAGAACTTGAAGCAGCAAAAACACTGATTCAGATAGCTTTGAACGAAGATGTTGCCACAGGTGATGTGACAACTGATAACCTTGTGCCAGCCGAAACACGGCGAAAAGCATACATGGTTGCCAAAGTTGATGGAGTCGTTGCAGGGATTCCGATTGCGGAAATGGTGTTTCGCCATCTGGACGACAGCCTGGTATGGGAACCACAGGTGGAGGAAGGTGCAAAAGTGATCAATGGAACGGTGCTCGTTCGTTTTGAAGCTTCGTATCGTGCACTGCTGACGGGGGAACGGACAGCGCTTAACTTTTTTCAGCGTTTATCCGGAATTGCGACCATGGCTGCCAAATATGCTGATGCCGTGAAAGGAACCCAAACTGTCATTTTGGATACGCGTAAAACTTTGCCGGGCTTTCGCATGCTCGACAAATACGCCGTTAAGATGGGCGGCGCAACCAATCACCGCATCGGGCTTTTCGATATGGTGATGATCAAAGATAATCACATCGATATTGCCGGTGGAATCACACCGGCAGTGGAACAGATCAAGGCTAACGTGCCGGCTGGTATTAAAATAGAAGTGGAAACCACCAAGCTCGATCAGGTTCAGGAAGCCTTGGATGCCGGGGTCGATATCATCATGTTGGACAATATGGACAATGAAACCATGACCAAAGCCGTTCAATTCATTCAGGGGCGTGCCAAAGT
The DNA here is from genome assembly GCA_035266925.1 of Sunxiuqinia sp. GTDB lineage: Bacteria > Bacteroidota > Bacteroidia > Bacteroidales > Prolixibacteraceae > Sunxiuqinia. The sequence goes on from DATFMO010000244.1 coordinate 2,344, forward strand.
CGAAGCGTCAGGAAATATGACGATCGAACGTTTGAAAGATGTAGCTGCAACAGGAGTGGATTACATTTCAATTGGTGCTTTGACACACTCGGTACAAGCGATGGATATTAGTCAGCGCATTGAAGAATGAATTTAGTTATCGATATCGGAAATACACGCATGAAACTCGCGCTTTTTAACGAGCGCGACCTGATGTTTAATGTGCCATTGGATGAATTGAAGCCGGGACAAATCCAGGTTTTACTGGATGAACATCCGGATTTGAATCGTGCCATCATATCATCCGTTCGCGATTATCCGGTAGAACTGAAGTCTTTTCTTCAGAATTCATTTGAGCAGTTCGTTGAACTGGATGCACAAACGCCGGTGCCAATCATCAATAAGTATGAAACACCGGAAACATTGGGTAAAGATCGCCTCGCAGCAGTCGTGGGAGCTAATGAGCTTTTCCCGGGCGAAAATGTGCTCGTCATCGATGCCGGAACAGCCATTACTTATGACTTGATCACGGCAAATAATGAATACCTCGGAGGCAATATTTCGCCAGGGTTGGATACCCGGTTCAAAGCTTTGAACCAATTTACCGGCAAACTGCCGTTGATTGCTTCTTCTGATGATTTTAAAATGATTGGGACCGACACCGAATCAGCCATCCGGTCAGGGGTTCAGTTAGGAATATTATTTGAAGTTCAAAATTACATTGAATACTTTAACACTATTTACCAAAATTTAAAAATCATTATCACTGGAGGGGACGCGAAGTTCTTTGATAAGAAATTAAAAAATTCCATCTTTGTACACTTTAATTTAACGCTCATCGGTTTAAACAGAATTCTGGAATATAATGTTAAATAAACTCAGAGGAATCTTCATTAGCGGATTATTCGTATGCCTCGGCGTGACCTCATTCGCTCAAAATAACAATACTTCATCACCGTTTTCACTTTATGGCTTAGGGGAATTGCATTCCTATTCAACTGGTCGTTTTGCAGCAATGGGAGGTGCTTCGTTGGGTAGTCGACACCACATTCAGGTGAACTCTTCAAATCCGGCTTCCTACACGGCGATCGACAGTATGTCTTTCAACTTTGAATTTGGTGCTGATGGACGTTTCTCCGAATACAAATCAGCAACGTCGAAATATTCAACCAATGACGTGAATTTCCGCTATTTTTCGTGGGGCTTTCCAATAACCCGTTGGGCTGCTGCCGCTATGGGTATTCAGCCGTATGCTGATAAAGGTTACGAGATTTACGTTCAAGAAGATAATGCATCGCTCGGACGTATCGGGCACAGTTATGTGGGTTCAGGAACGATTTCAAAAGCCTATTTTGGAGCCGGCTTTAAGATTGGCAAATCGTTGTCAATTGGTACAAACATTTTTTACCTGTTTGGGACCCAAAATCAAAATAACTCCATCTACTTTTTAGACGATGCACAAGAATATGGCTACAACGAAGTTGAGCGTTTACGTATTCGGGACTTTGGCTATATGCTTGGGTTTCAATACGACCTGCAGCTAAAAAATGATGATTTTTTAACAATTGGTGCCACCTTTGAGCAGAAATCGAATTTTACAGCTTTCCATTACCTCAACCAGGAGAAAGTACTCCAGTATGGTGGAAGTGCATTGACAGATTCAATTTATACAACAACCAACACGAAAGGAAGTATTCAACTTCCCACCAATATTGGTCTTGGTTTGTCCTATGCAAAATTGAATAAGCTGGAAGTCAACCTGGACTACTATTACTCCAAGTGGTCAGCTGTGAATTACGATTCACCATTGAGTTTTTTCCAGACTAGCTTTAATAAGCTGACAGATCGCTCACGAATTTCATTGGGGGTTGAATACATTCCTGAGAATGCGTCTATTAGAAGTTATCTCAGCCGAATCGAATATCGTGCTGGTGTTCACCTCGAAAAGTCCTATTTGAAAATTAATAATCAGCAGCTTAATGAGTCTGGCATAAGTTTTGGTATAGGTCTACCGGTGGTTCGTTCACGCTCGACGATTAATTTAGGAGTCGAATTTGGACGCCGTGGATCAATCAAGCAAAATCTGATCCGTGAGAATTACACCAAAATAAGTTTATCTTTGAATCTGTTCGATCGCTGGTTTATCCAACGCAAATATGACTAAATCAAAAAAAGTATAATTAAAATATCTTCGATCATGAAACCTTTATTCTCTAAAACTATCTTACTGGCATTTGCACTCGTTGCAATGACTGCAGTTTCTGCTGTCGCACAACGAGTGATTACAGGGACTGTTTACCGTGATGGTAAACCAGCTGCCGGTGTTACTGTTGAAGCGCACAAATCAGATGATCAGATGATGACCAGCTTCGATGGAAAATACCATATAAAAGTCAGTCCAAAGACTAAATATCTGAAATTCACCTTTATTGATGAAAGCAAAAAGCTTGATATTGAAGGAAACGATAATAATGTGATTGATTTTGCTTTCAGTGGCGAAATTCCTGCTAAAAAGACTGGAGCTGCTGGTGGTGCTGATTTAAGAAGCCAGGCAGAACTGGTTAAAGCCAGGGACCGAGACTACATGAACAACCTGTCGATGTACAGTGAATTTTACAAGCAAAAAGATTATAAATCGGCACTGAAACCGTGGAGAATTGTCTACGACAAATATCCGAAGTCGTCGCTGAACCTTTATATTAAAGGTACAAACATGTACGATGAATTTATTCAGAAGGAAAATGACTGGGATAAAAAGGATGCATTGATTGATACATTGATGGCCATCTATAACAAACGAATCAAGTATTTCGGTCAAAAAGGTTATGTTCGTGGTCGTCAGGGAACTGATTTATTGAAATATAAACTGGACAATGTCAACCTGAATGATGATCAGCTAAAAAACATCCTGAAAAATGGCTACGGTTATTTGGAGGAATCCATTCAGATGGAGAAAGAAAAAACAGAACCAGCCGTTTTGGTTGTATTCATGCAGGCTACAAAACGTTTGTTCCTGATGGGGGAGTTGACAAAGGACAAAGTTGCTCAAAACTACCAGACATGTTCTGATATTATAAACTATGATTTGAAAGAAGATCCTAAAAGTGAGAAGTTTTCTACAGCTAAAGCTTTGTTGGATCAGCTCTTCCAAACCAGTGGAGCTGCAGACTGTGAAGCGTTGGTTGCTCTGTATGAGCCTAAGTTTGATGAAATTTCCCAAGATGTTGATGCGTTGAAAAAAATGTTGCGTATTCTGGAACGTCAGGATTGTACTGAAAGTGCTTTGTTCGAAAAAGGTTCTGAAAAGCTGTACGAACTTGAGCCATCTCCAGAAGCCGCCTACAACATGGCTCGTACTTTTGTTCGTCAAAAGAAATATGATAAAGCCAAAGAGTATTATCAAAATGCTATCGATCAGGAAACTGACAAGGACTTGTTGGCCAAATACTACTATGATTTAGGTTTGTTTACTTATGCTAAGGATCAGAACTATCAGAAAGCGCGAGAATATGCTCGCAAATCCATTCAGAATAATCCTAAGTTTGGTCGTGCCTATATCCTGATTGGTGATATTTACGCACAATACGCTAAAAACTATGGCGATAGTGATTTTGAACATTCAGAAATGTATTGGCTGGCTGTTGATTACTATCAAAAAGCTAAACGTGTTGATCCCGAGGTGTTCACAACCGCAAACCAAAAGATCAACATTTACATACAATACTTCCCAGACAAAGAAACCATGTTCTTTCAGGGGATTCAGGAAGGACAGACTATAAAAATTGGTAGCTGGATCAATGAAACGACAAAAGCACGTGCTAAAAAATAAGATTGCACTGAAAAAGTATTTGAGAGTAAGCATTGCAGTCCCTTTGACAGGGATTGCAATGCTTTTCTTTTCTTGTGCCAATAAGATCGAAAAAATCAAAGAGGTTTCTGTGGGCAATAAATTGGCCAATGTTGAGGCTGAAAATTTCCAAATGACCTATTCAGACTCAACCATTCTTCGCTTTAAATTAATCACACCCAAATTGATTCGGTATGATAAAACCGATGAGCCATTCACGGAGTTTCCCGATGGCGTTATAATCGAAAAGTACAACGATAAGATGGAGCAGATAGCGAGCATCACTTCAAATTATGCCCGTTATTACGACAAGGAAAAACGTTGGGAAGCGAAGAACAACGTGGTAGCTGTTAATCCCCAAGGCGACACGTTAAAAACAGAACAGTTGATTTGGGATGAAGATAAAGGAAAGATCTATTCCGAACAATTTGTGAAGATCATTCGTAAAGATCAGGTAATTACAGGCATTGGTTTTGAGTCGGATCAAGATCTCTCCAATTGGAAAATTAAGGAAGCCAAAGGCTCGATTTATGTTGATATGGAACAGAAGTAGCTCATGGAAATCCTGATTATCATTATCCTCATAACAATTCTTTTTTCTGCATTTTTCTCCGGTATGGAGATTGCCTTTGTCTCTGCCAATAAACTTCGGCTTGAATTGGACAAACAGCAGGATTTTATCAGCTCCAGGATCCTTTCAATATTTACAAAAAATCCAGGGCAGTACATCTCAACCATGTTAATTGGGAATAACATTGCACTGGTAATTTACGGTATTGCCTTTGCCGAATTGTTGAAGCCCTTATTTTTTAAAATTGTTCCGAGCGACAGTTTTGTGCTGTTGGGCCAAACTATTTCGTCAACATTACTGATCTTGTTTACAGCGGAGTTTTTACCCAAGACACTCTTTCGGATCAACCCCAATACCGTACTTCGGGTTTTCGCGCTGCCACTGGCATTTTTTTATTTCTTGTTTTACCCAATCTCAAAGCTGACAATTGGTATTTCGAAGATCTTGCTGAATACTGTTTTAAAAACTTCGTTTGACAAGAATGTGAAAAAGACGGTTTTCAACCGCATTGACCTGGACCATTTTGTTAAAGATCAGGAAGAAGATACGCAACGACGCGAACATGAAATTGAAAATGAAGTCAAACTATTTCGGAACGCCCTGGACTTTTCAAAAGTCAAATTGCGGGAAGTAATGGTTCCCCGTACCGAAATGGAAACCATGAATATCGATTCCACCATGGACGAGCTTATCCAGCGCTTTATTGAGACGGGCTATTCACGGATTCTTTTCTACCAGGATAATATTGATAACATCATTGGGTACATTCACCATTCAACGATTTTTAGCAATCCTGGGTCTATTCGTTCCAATTTGAAAAGAGTGTTGATCGTGCCGGAAACGATGCCAGCTAGCAAATTGCTGAGTAAATTCATTCAACAGCACCGCAGTATTGCCATTGTGGTGGATGAATTTGGAGGAACATCCGGTATGGTAACCAGCGAAGATATTCTGGAAGAAATTTTTGGTGAAATTGAAGATGAACATGATACGGTCGATTATGTCGAACGCCAGATTAGTGACACCGAATTTGTCCTTTCTGCACGCATCGAATTGGATGACTTAAATGAAAAGTACAGCCTCGGTTTTCCGGTGAAAGAAAATTTTGAAACACTGGCCGGTTTTATTCTTTTTCACCACGAAAGTATTCCCAAAATCAATACGATAATCGATATTGACAAGTATCGATTTAAAATCCTCAAAGCTTCAAACACAAAGATTGAGTTGGTAAACCTCAAGATATTAGAGAACACCTAAAATAAAAAATGATTCTTAAGGTTTAATTCCTAAAATTACTATCTTCGTAGCCTGAAAAAAATAAGTAGAATCAAAAATTCAATAATTATTTAGTCGATGGCTACATTACAGAAGATAAGAAATCGTGCCGGGTTATTGGTTGCGATCATTATTGGTCTCGCTCTGGTTGCCTTTATTTTAGGTGATATGATACGTTCAGGTAGTTCATTATTAAGGCCCAGCCAGTTAGAAATAGCTCAAGTGGATGGCGAATCTGTTTCGTACCCCGATTTTCAAAAGCGGGTGGACAGACTAGCCGAGATCTACAAAATGAACTCAGGTAAGACCCAGCTTGATGATAAAGCCTGGGTTCAGGTGCGTCAACAAGCCTGGAATAACATGGTGCGTGAATTGGTGATGACCGATGTTTATGATGATCTCGGAATTACCGTAACTTCCGATGAATTATTCGACATGGTTCAGGGGAAAAACTTACACCCAATCATCCAGCAACTGTTTCGCAACCCACAAACCGGACAAGTCGATCGCTCGGCAATCCTTCGTTTTCTGAAATCATTGCAAACGAATGCAACCGATCAGCAAAAAGCTTATTGGCTATACATTGAGCAAGAAATTCGCGAAGAACAAACACAAACCAAATATTCGGACCTGGTACGTCAAGGACTGTACGTAACGACCGAAGAAGCAAAAGAAAGTCTGGCAGCACAAAATCGCAAAGCCGACATTCAGTTTGTTCAAATGCCATATAGTGCAATGCCTGACAGCGCAGTTACGGTAACGGATAACCAATTGCGCAGCTACTATGACAAACACCAGGAAGATTACAAACAAGACGGATCTCGCACCGTTGAATATATTACATTTGATGTGAAAGCGTCAGCTGCTGATGATGCCGCGACCTTGAAATGGATTGAGGACATCAAACCTGATTTTGCCAGTGAAACTGATGATAAACAGTTCATCAATGTAAATTCAGATGTGGCATTTCAGGATGTGTACCAAAAGAAAAGTGAACTTCCAGACAACTTAGCTGATTTTGCTTTTAGCGGTAAAGAGGGAGATATTTACGGACCTTACAAAGAAGACAACGCATACAAATTGGTGAAGATTGACACGTTCAAATATTTGCCGGATTCTGTGGACGCTCGTCACATCTTGATTAAACCTGCAACTGTTGGAAGTTATGACAAAGCTGTTGCATTGGCTGATAGTTTGAAAGGTTTGATTGAAAAAGGAGCTGATTTTGCAAAATTGGCTGAGAAATATTCAGAGGATCCCGGTTCTGCTCGTAAAGGTGGAGACCTTGGCTGGTTCAAAAAAGGCCAAATGGTAAGGCCATTTGAAAAAGCAGCTTTTGAAGGCGAAGTTAATGAAGTTTACATCGCAACAACACAATTTGGTGTTCACGTGATTCAACCAACCAAAATGGGTAAACGCGTGAAACAAGTTCTATTAGCTACTCTTGTACGCGACATCGAACCAAGTACCGAAACTTATCAGGCTGTATATGCAAAAGCAAGTAAATTTGCTTCTGACAACCAGGATTT
>DATFMO010000245.1:0-3360 GCA_035266925.1 Sunxiuqinia sp.
TGAACTGGAAAAATTGGGAGCAACTACATTTTCCGACATGAAAGAGCTGGAACTCCTACTTGAAAAATCGTGATTGGTCAATTGGATAATTGGTCATTGCGGCACATGCCAAAAGAGCGTTCCATCGCCACGCTCGGTGGATGCGCCTTTGGCGCTCGAATATGGCGCAATCCCTAACGCCTGAATTTCCTGCCACTGAGACTGGTCACTGCGACTAATTCAGCAGAAGATGTTCGGGAACATATCTTTTAGGATAGCATATTCATCGCTTAGCAATTTATCTTTATGCCCGGATGAAAAAGTCGCGAACAACAATCACGGAAATCGCCCGGGAACTAAATGTTTCACCATCGACCGTTTCGAGGGCGCTGAACAATCACCCGGCCATTAGTGCCGAAACGCGGAAGGCTGTGATTGAATTGGCCCGCAAACTGAATTACCAGCCCAATCTGCTCGCACTAAACCTTCTACGCAAACACACCAACACCATTGGTGTGATCGTGCCTGAAATTACCAGCTATTTCTTTTCGTCAGTCATCAGCGGAATACAGGATTTGTTAAACCCGATTGGCGTAAACATGATCATCGGACAGTCGAACGAGTCTTTCGAAGAAGAAAAATCCATCGTCCAAACTTTTGCGTCGATCCGCGTGGACGGCTTTTTAATTTCCCCATCTTCGGAAACCAAAAATTTCGATCACCTTAAAACGCTAACCGAAAACAATATTCCACTTGTGATTTTCGATCGCGACTGTGAAGAAATCGAAGTGGATAAAGTTTTTGTGGATGAATACAGTGGCGCTTATCAAGCAGTAGAATACCTAATCAAATCAGGCTGCCGCAGAATTGCCCATATCGCTGGCCCAACAACACTATCAACAACGCGTCATCGGCTCGAAGCCTACAAAGATGCATTAAATGCCAACAACATTCCTTTGCGGAATGAGTACATTGTTGAATGCTCTGGCTTTGCACCGGAACATGGCATTGAGCCAACCCAGAAATTGCTGGCGTTGCCCGAACCACCTGATGCAATTTTCACCATCAATGATGGGGTGGCCATTGGCGCCATGTGGGTCATCAAAGGAGCAGGTATTGTCATCCCCGACGAGATCTCCGTTGTTGGTTTTGATGACGATCCGCATTCGGCCTATTTTAGACCGTCATTATCGACCGTTTGGCAACCAACCTACGAGATGGGAATGTTGTCCGCCAGAATCCTGATGAAAAGGATCAATTCCAACAACGACCTCTCAAAAATAAGGGTCGAAAAACTATTTCCTGAATTGATTGTCAGGGGTTCATCGCATTAAACTTTCTTTTCTTTCTATTCCTGTTATAGAGCAGCTTCATGCAAACCTTTGCATAAAGATTTCCTGCCTTTTATTTGGAATCATTCTGAATATGAACGTAAATTTCATCTCGATTTTAATTCTAACTGACTGTTTTTCAAACCATGCTGGTATCGACAAAAGAAATATTCAAAAATAGTTACGGCAAATATGGCGTCGCTGCGGTAAACGTTTGGTGCATGGAGCAAATCCATGCCTTGTTCAGCGCAGCCCAAAAAGCCAATGCCCCGTTCATTGTTCAAACCACCCCCGTCGCTCGCAATTATGCGCATCCCAAAATGTTGCTATCGATGATTTCGGCGGCGGCAAAAATCTATCCCAATGCGGTTTTTGCCATTCATCTTGACCATGGCAATAAAGAACATGCTTTTGATTGCATCAATTCGGGCGGGTACAACTCAGTGATGATCGATGCTTCGCATGAAACTTACAACACCAATATTTCCCTCACTCAAAAAGTGGTTAAAAAAGCACACGCCAAAAACATCACCGTTGAAGCGGAATTAGGCGTTTTGAGTGGTGTGGAAGATGACATCACTGTGGATGAAAAGTTGAAGAAATATACACAGCCATCCGAAGTTGAAGATTTTGTGAAACAAACCGGATGCGATAGCCTGGCTGTCGCCGTGGGTACCAGTCATGGAGCTTATAAATTTTCCGGCGAGCAAGGGTTGCAATTCAATATTCTGAAAGAAATACAAAACCGGCTTCCCGGATTCCCTTTGGTTTTGCACGGTGGATCGGCTGTCAATCTGGAAGAAATCCAGCGGATCAATGCTGCTGGTGGCCAGCTCGGTACAGACGCCAAAGGGGTAGCAACTGACGAACTGTTGAAGGCCATTGAATATGGCGTGTGCAAGATCAATATTGCCACTGATGCACGACTCATTTGGGCAAGGGTGCACCGCGAGTTTTTTAAGCTGTCGCCAGCTCAATTTGAACCGATCATACCCGGAAAAACATATATGAATGCACTGGAAGAATTCCACCTTGAAAAGTTTGACTTGCTCAAAGCAGTTGGTAAAGCCAGTGAATTCAGATGAAAGTTGGCAGTTACAGTGGGCAGGAAAGAGAAATTCAGACCCTAGGAACTGCACCACATTCAAGCGCCAACGGTGCGCAAGCAATAGCCCAGTGCGAAGCGCTGGGGTTTGGTTGGACTCCCAATCTATCCAGGCGCAACTGCGGACTTTGATTATTCACTAAAGTTGCATGCGCCGCAGCGGAAAGGTTGAAAAAATGGATATCGCTGAAGACGGAAGAAGGGAAGAGTCACAGTTGGCAGAAGCATTGACCGGGTGTCGCGAATTCCGATTCGCGATAGAAAAAACGGCGAATCGGAATTCGCCGCACCCGAGCACCAATGGTGCGCAAGCAATAGCACAGGGTGAAGCCTTGTGATTTCGTTGACAAATCACAGAAATAAAAAATAAACTATGAAAATCGATAAAAAATACCCGCTTTTGGCCAAACCGATTTCTGAATCGGGCATTTACCAAAGCATCTTGAAAGAAGAAACCAATTGGCAATTTCTGAATTTTCAAGCCCGTTTGATGAAAAAGGGTGAAAAGTGGACGGCCAATACGGGCGAAAACGAATATGCCATCATTTTACTTGGCGGCAACTTTTCGGTTCAATCCGACAAAGGAAACTGGGAAACCGTGAACGGTCGCAAAGACGTTTTCTCCGGGATCGCCCATTCGTTGTACCTGCCCCGGCACACCGCTTTTGAGCTGACTGCCGAAAGTGAAATTCTCGATATTGGCTATGGCTGGTGCGAAACCGATGAAGACCACCCGCCCTATTTCAAGCGCCCGGAAGAGGCAGCGATTGAAATCCGCGGGGGCGACAATGCCACCCGGCAGATCAACAGCCTGATCCAACCCGGTTTCGACTGCCATCGATTGGTTTGTGTTGAAGTGTACACTCCTTCAGGTAACTGGAGCTCGTTTCCAGCGCACAAACACGACACCCGCAAGGTGGATGCTAACGGAAAAGTTGTAGAAGC
>DATFMO010000246.1:0-7932 GCA_035266925.1 Sunxiuqinia sp.
GTCAGGCGACGAAAGTTATGCCGGCTCATCTTCCTTTTATCATCTCAAAGAACAAGTCAAAAACGTATTTGGGTTCGACTATCTATTGCCGGTCCACCAGGGACGAGCAGCCGAAAATGTACTGTTTTCAATTTTGGTTGAAAAAGGTCAAGTGGTGCCTGGAAACTCTCATTTTGATACCACAAAAGGCCACATCGAATTCCGCAAAGCTACAGCCATTGATTGCACCATTGACGAGGCTTTTAACACCAATGGCAATCATCCTTTCAAGGGAAATATCGATCTTCAAAAGCTGCAATTCGTGCTTGAAAAATATCCCAAAGAGCAAGTGCCGATGATCATTGTTACGTTGACCTGTAACAGCAGTGGTGGGCAGCCGGTTTCCATGGAAAACTTGAGGGCAGTTCGAAAATTGGCTGATCAGTTTCAAATTCCTGTTGTTTATGATTCGGCCCGCTTTGCTGAAAATGCCTGGTTCATCAAAAGCCGGGAGGATGGCTATCAAGACATAAGCATTCGCGAAATTGTTGCTGAGATGTATCAATATGCCGACGGAATGACCATGAGCAGCAAAAAAGACGGGATCGTCAACATCGGTGGAATATTAGCCATGAGAAGTCGCGAATGGTATGAAAAAGCTTCTGTTTTCAACATCATGTTCGAGGGTTTCAACACCTATGGCGGAATGGCCGGCCGTGATATGAATGCGTTGGCCGTGGGCCTGGATGAAGTGACCAATGCCGACTACCTGGAAAATCGAATCAATCAAGTGCACTACCTGGGCAACAGGCTGATTGACATGGGAATTCCCATTCAAAAACCGCTGGGGGGACATGCTATTTTTGTGGATGCACGGCGATTCCTGACAAATGTTCCACAGGAAGAATACATTGCACAAACCTTGGCCGTTGAGTTGTACCTGGAAGCTGGCGTGCGTGGCGTTGAAGTGGGAACCTTGCTGGCTGACCGGGATCCTGAAACCAAGCAGAACCGGTATCCCAAACTGGAATTCCTTCGCCTGGCCATTCCGCGGCGAACATACACCAACAACCATATGGATGTGGTTGCTGCCGGACTGAAGAATATTTTCGCCCGGAAAGACAGCATTACCAAAGGACTAAAAATTATGCATGAAGCCCCCATCCTCAGGCATTTCACCGTTGAATTGGAACGTTCTTAATAAAACTGACTTAAGGATTAGTAAATTGATATACTCTTAATTTTCAAATCTTTATAAATTCGAATCATACAGAAGACAGTTGCTTTCTTTTAAGTGAAAATTTGGCTTTTCAATGACCTTAGCCGTTTCACCATTACAGATATCCTTCGCTATTTAGAATAGCATTAAACTGTATCTTCAGGAATATTTTTTCGATATAAAGAACAAAAAAGTCGAATATTCTTTACATTTGCCTTAATCAATCAATTCGAAAAGGAATATTGACCCTGTATCGCACAGGAAAGCCTGATCCAACGAAACCTTGGTTCAGGCTTATTTTTTGAGAATTTTAAATGCATGGGTCCATTGATTTTTCAGGAATCCGGGAATACACCACAATATACAAAGTGGCTCTATCGCGCGAGCGGCCTCAACAGCCCCCATATCTTCCGAATCCCAACCAAACTGATCCAGAATTGCTTCAACCTCTTTTTTGGCCTTGTCATCATTGCCACAAATAAACATGGTCGGGCGGCCGTCAGGCAATTGAGGATCAACCATCATGGCGTTGCCAACACAGCTAAAAGCCTTCACAAAATGAATGCGGTGATACTTGTTTTGCAACTTCTCCATCAACGATGAATTTTGGTGAGTGAAAAACTTAATTACACCATTTTCTGGTTCTTCATCACTAATTGGATTGCATGTGTCAATCACCGTTTTTTCATGCAAGTTGGCTGCTCCGGCCAAATCCAGTACAAATTCGGCGGCACTTCCTTTTACCGCCAAAACAACTTGATGTCCAAAATGGGCAGCCTCCTCAAACGTACCAACACTGGCATTTTCGCCCGCATTGTCGAGCCATTCTTTTAATTTAAGTGGTTCACGGGTGCCAATCATCACTTCATAACCATATTTTAAAAATCCGTTGGCCAAGACTTTACCAACATCTCCGGATCCGAGTACACCTATTCTTTTTATCATCGCAATTCGTATTTATAATTTATAAAATGAAACAATCTAATTCTTGTTAGCTGTTACGTCTAATTTTATTTTTGGTTAACGACACCAAAAATCTACCAGTTTGACAACCACTTATGTACGTTTAATAATTTAAAAAAAAGGAGACGAATTTGAAGCTGATCCGGCCAAAATGTGGGGTGTTGATTTTGAGCTTTAACGTTATTATTTGTAAATTACACAGTGTTTGAACGTTCAGGCATTTCAATGAATTTCAATCATTTAACAATTAAAAAGGAGGTTAAAATGGCTATCAAAAAAGTTTGGATTGAAGAAGGATGTATCGCAGACGGAATTTGTAGTGACCTTTGTCCTGCAGTTTTCGATCTCAATGACGATGGAGAAGCATTTGTAAAAGATGATGCCGTGTTTGATGGAAATGAAATTGACATCAAGGAAGCAGCTGAATCATGCCCGGTCGAAATCATTAAATTCGAGGAAGATTGATGATTTTTTGTTGATTTGAAAAAAACTTAACGGGAAAAACTTATTTTCAACAAACCATTAACCGGACGTGCAAAAAGCAGGCCGGTTGATCAATTAGTCACGATGTTTATCGTGGCGCTATTTTTTATTGCCATAAAATATCAAACATGTTCAAACCACCATTTCTACATCCAGACGATCGCATCCGAATTGTTTCGCCATCCGGCAAAGTGAAGGAAGAAAAAGCTGGCCCCGGTATTGAACTACTGAGGCAAGCCGGCTACGAGGTTGTTTTGGGCAACCATGTTTTTGACAATCATTTCCAGTTTGCCGGCACCGATGAACAGCGCCTGGACGACCTGCAACGGGCCATGGATGATCCCGATTGCAAAGCCATTATTTGTGCCCGCGGCGGTTTTGGTGCCGTCCGCATTGTTGAGCAACTCGACCTGTCGGCTTTTCGAAAAAATCCCAAATGGCTGGTGGGATTTAGCGATATTACGTTGCTGCACGCCAGAATTCAACACGAAGGCTTCTGCAGCATTCACGGAGCGATGCCCGGCTTTTATTTACACGATGGAGAAGCCAGCGAAAGCTTCACGTCATTGCTAAACGTGTTGCAAGGCGACTCGTTCCATGTTGACGTTCCGGCGCATGAATTCAACAGAAATGGCCAAGTCACCGGTGAACTGGTTGGAGGCAATCTGTCCATTGTCTATAGTTTGCTGGGAACTCGCTATGACCTTGAGATGGACGGAAAAATTCTGTTTATCGAAGATCTGTCAGAGTACCTGTACTACCTCGACCGGATGATGCACAGCCTGAAACTGTCCGGCAAACTAAAAAAGCTGAAAGGTTTGGTTGTTGGTGGTTTCACCGAAATGAAAGACAACGACTCCCCTTTTGGACAGTCGGCCCTGGAAATCATCCGGAATGTCGTTAAAGAGTTCGACTTCCCAGTTTGCTACGATTTTCCAGCCGGTCATCTTGATCGTAATTTGCCGCTGGTTTTTGGCGCCGAGTATTCGTTACAAGTCAGCGATCAAAAAACGTCGTTGTCCATTCGTTGATCAATTTAAATTACGCCCCTTGCTCCTTGGCAAAGGCAATAGTTTCGCGGATTCCATCAGCATATGAAGTGGGTTCAAACTTAAAATATGTGTTGAATTTTGTGGAGTCGAAATGGTAATCGAATTGATTCTGATAAAGCATTTCATCCAGCTCATAAATGGTCCGGTCGAAAAGTTTACCCAATTTCACCATCATCTTTGGTAAAACGCTGTATTTAGGAGCCACACCAAGTTCCTTCGCTCCCAACTTGATAAATTCCTCTCCGGTAATGGCGGGATTATAGGTTGGCAAGTGCCAAACCTGGTTCAAGGCGTTCGGATTCTTGGCCAACAAATAAAGTGCTTTCCCACAATCGAGGGTGTAAGTCAGTGAATGTAGCTTTCTCGCATCCACCAGCCATTGGGCTTTTTTCCCCTTCAACAGTTTTGATATAGCCATCACATACGGAATACTGGTTTGCAACGCATACGGTCCGTAAAAATCAGCGGAACGGGCGATAATGGCATCCAGTTCCCCACCCGTCATTTCATCCTCTAATTTCCGTGCAATTCGTGCCCGGATCTCACCTTTTTTACTCGATGGATTGTACGGAGTCTTTTCAGTCATCGTCCCCTCAACTTTTCCATACATGTACACATTATCGAAAAAGATGAGTTTGGCATTTTCATGTTTGCAGGCGTCAATGGTATTCTGCATAATTTTAGGCCACTGCTCTTCCCAAACCCGGGAGTCATATTGAAGACCAGCACACAAATAAACGACATCTGATCCCTGGACAGCATTCAGGGTATCAGCATAAATGGTGAAGTCACCTTTCACAGATTCTGCACCTTCAACAGCGGCCCCACTACGAGATACCAGCCGGACATTTTCCTGGTGTTTCAATAACTCATCGGTTAAGCTATTTCCAATTGCTCCGCCAGCGCCTAAAATCGTATGTTTTTCGTTCTTTTTCATCGTTTCAGAAGTTTAACTTTTCGTTTAACAACAGGCATTTTTTTAGATTGTTTGAGCAACCCACAAATAAGAAGGAAAACCAAAAGGCTGGATTTCCCTTCTTTATTTTTTCATGAAAAGCTAGTTAACTTTCAGTAGCAGGCATTTCCGGTTTTTTCTTTTTCCGGCGTTTTTCAACCCACAAATAAATGGTTGGTAAAACAAGCAGTGTCAACAAAGTTGAAGTGATCAAACCACCGATAACGACCGTTGCCAGTGGGCGTTGCACTTCAGATCCCGGCCCTGAGTTAAAGGCCATGGGAATGAAACCCAAACTGGCCACCAGTGCGGTCATCAAAACTGGCCGCAGCCGATCAACGGATCCGTTGATCACCAGTTTCTTCAACGACAAATCGCTTTCTCTTCGTAATTCGTTGATGTGATCGAGTAGCACAATCCCATTCAGCACGGCCACCCCAAACAAAGCAACGAAACCAATGCTTGCCGAAACCGACAGGTACATGCCACGCATCCACAACAGGAACACGCCGCCTGACAAAGCAAACGGCAGGTTCAACAAAATAATCATGGCATAACGCATATTCCCAAAGTTGAGGTATAGCAAACCAATAATGATGAACAACGATAGCGGCACCACGAGCAGCAGATGGTTCATCGCCCGGCGTTGATTCTCAAATGTACCACCATATTCCAGGAAATAACCTGCCGGAACGTTGGCACGCTGGTCGATGGCATCCTGCAAGTTGGACACATAGGTTCCAATATCGATATTTTTAATGTTGACGCCCACGATCAAGCGGCGCCAACCATTTTCGCGCTGAATTTCACGGGGCCCTTCCTGGGCAATAATTTTGCTGACCCGCTTCAACGGAATAAATTGTCCATTAGTCAAATGCACGGGAACTTGCTGTATTTTCTGCAGTTGGTTGCGGATATCTTCCGGATAGCGCACCTGGATATCGAACCGCCGTTGGCCTTCATAAACCTGCCCCGCAACCATCCCTCCGATCCCGGCTTCGATCACCTGCTGCACATCGTCCACATTCAAGCCAAATGAAGCCACGGCATCACGGTCAATTTCAATGGTCAGGTAAGGTTGGCCAATGGGTTGCTCCACAAAAAAGTTATCTGTCCCCGGCAAACCGGAAACCACTTTTGAAATGGATTCGCCAATCTGGTTCAGCTCTCCCAAATCTTCGCCATAAATTTTCACTGCCAGATCTGATTTCACCCCACTGGTCAGCTCATCCACGCGCATGGCAATGGGCTGCGTGAAGTTGTAGGCCAGTCCCGGCTCGGTTCTCAGGTAGGGTTCAATCTCGGCGATAATATCCTGCTTGGTCACTCCTTCGCGCCATTCGTCAGGGCTTTTCAACACCACCCACACATCGGTTTGGTGCACGCCCATCCAGTCGTTGGCCAAATCGGACCGACCAGTTTTGGGAACCACCGTTTTAATTTCGGGAATGTTCTTCATGAGCTGATCAGCCAGCCAGTTGGCATTTTCAATCGATTCTTCCAGCGTGACTGAAGGCATACGAACCTGCTCAACCAGGATGGAACCTTCTTCCAGTTCCGGTAAAAATTCGCTTCCCAGGCGGAACATCACTACAAGGGACAGTCCGAATACAACCAGCGCGACACTGAGCACCAGCACTCGTTTTTGAATGTTTCGTTCCAGGAATCGCTGGTAAATGGGCTGAAGTTTGTTGATCAACCAATTTTTACGTGGCTTTACGCCACGCCTGAAAACGATGGCAGCGATGGATGGCACAAAGACCAGGGCGAGCAGCAGCGATCCGAAAACGGCAGCTGCTACTGTGATCGCCATTGGTCGATAGAGAATCCCCTCCATCCCACTAAATGTCATGATTGGTACGTAGACCATAAGGATGATCAACACCCCAAAAAAGATAGGACGTACCACTTGTTTTGATGCCGATATGATTGTTTCGTCCGCTTTTTCGCCTTTCTTGCTATCGTGCAGGCGATGAACAATGTTCTCGACCATCACCACCGATCCATCGACCACCATTCCAAAGTCGATCGCTCCCAAGCTCATTAGGTTAGCAGCCAGTCCGAACTCTCGCATGCCAATAAAGGCAAACAGCATGGAAAAAGGAATTACCATGGCCACGATCAGTGCTCCTGAAATCTCACCGAGCATGAGCAACAGCACAACAATCACCAGGAAACCACCTTCAATCAGGTTGGTTGAAATCGTTCCTGTAGTTCGTTCAATCAAATCCGACTGGTCGTAAAACTTTTCGATGTGCACCCCTTCCGGCAGGTTTTTATTGATGGAAGCGATTTTATCTTCAATCCCGGCAATCACGTCTCGTCCGTTTCCTCCACGAAGCATCATCACAATACCAGTAACCACCTCGCCTTTGCCATCGCGGGTCACTGCCCCCTGGCGAATTTGCGTTCCCAGTTCAACATTCGCCAAATCTTTAATAAAGACCGGCTTGTTATCCAGCTTCGTCACTACGATGTTCAGGATGTCCTCTTTCTTGTTGATCTGCCCGAAACCACGAACAATGTATTGTTCCCGGTTATGCTCCAGGTAATTTCCACCCGACACCGAATTGTTTTGCGCAATAGCATCAATAATATCCTTGATGCCAACACCATACGTTCGCATCT
This sequence comes from Sunxiuqinia sp., assembly GCA_035266925.1. Taxonomy (GTDB): domain Bacteria; phylum Bacteroidota; class Bacteroidia; order Bacteroidales; family Prolixibacteraceae; genus Sunxiuqinia. The sequence continues at coordinate 7,280 of DATFMO010000246.1, forward strand.
TTCCGGGTTGAATGATCACATTGTATTGTTTCACATATCCTCCGAATGAGTTGATTTCGGTGACTCCTTTCACCACTTTCAATTGTGGAGCGATCATCCAATCCTGGATTTCGCGTAATTGAGTAAGCGAATAATTTTCACCTTTCACCTGGTACTGGTAAATTTCCCCCAATGCCGTTGAAATTGGCCCTAACTGTGGCGCCGAAACATCGGGTGGCAGCTCATCAGAAATGGACTGGAGCCGCTGGCTGACCATCTGCCGAGCAAAATAGATGTCGGTATTTTCTTCAAATTCAACGGTGACCGCAGAGAGGCCAAATTGAGAGATGGATCGAACCTGCTTGACGTCTGGTAAGCCATTCATGGCTGTTTCAATGGGGTAGCTCACCAGCTTCTCCACGTCGTAAGGCGAATAACGACCTGCCTTTGTGATGACCAAAACCTGGACAGGAGTGACATCCGGCAACGAGTTGATGGGAATGTGCGTCAACGAAAATACACCGGCCGCCGCCATGAGAATCACCAGCGAAAGGGCCACAAATTTCTGCCTAACTGAAAATTCAATGATCTTATTGAGCATGACTGTTTCGTTTTTGGGTTAATCTTCAGCGATCAGTTCGTAACGTGAAAGCGCCTTCAAACTAAAAACCTGC
>DATFMO010000247.1:0-4712 GCA_035266925.1 Sunxiuqinia sp.
GCATTCGGCATCTTTGCTGCCCTTTCTGCAGCCTTGCTTTTTGGTGGGTTTTTCTTTCACCTCACACAATCACAAGTTGAGCTGCTTTTGGTTTCCGCCATTATATCGACCATTATTTTTGCCATCTACTCATACAGGCAACGTTTTTATAGCGTACTACTTGTTTTGGGTGTCTATCTGTCGTTGGTGTTTTTAACCTTTTCGGTTGACTATGTTTTCAACAATGTACTCGAACCGCACCAGCAAGCTCGTATCAACGAACTGCTGGGCATCGAATCTGATCCTTTGGGTGTCGGCTACAATGTGAACCAATCGAAAATTGCCATCGGCTCAGGCGGCTTTTCCGGCAAAGGCTTTTTGAATGGGACTCAAACCAAGTTCGATTTTGTGCCGGAACAAAGCACCGATTTCATTTTTTGTACGGTAGGTGAAGAATGGGGCTATATCGGAACAACAGTGGTTATCGGGCTCTTCTTGTTTTTAATGCTTCGGCTGGTTTACCTCGCCGAACGACAGCGTTCAACCTTCAGTCGGGTTTACGGCTATAGCGTGGCGTGCATCATCTTTTTTCACTTCGCGATTAACATTGGGATGACGATTGGCCTGGCGCCAGTAATCGGAATTCCGCTTCCCTTTTTTAGCTATGGTGGTTCATCGCTTTGGTCATTTACCATCCTGCTTTTTATCTTCCTGCGGTTGGATGCCAGCAGGGCTGAAAAGCTCAGTCACTAGATCCTGGATACTCGATCGTCATGGCGAGGATTTGGAGCGAAACGGAAAACGACGAAGCCATCTGGAGGAATTATTAGTCAGTGGCCATTAGAAAATTGGTCATTGACGATAAGCTAGATGCAAGACGCTTGATGTTGGATTCTACAATTTGGATTCTGGATTTTGGAATTTGAAACTTTTACCTTGGCTTTTTAATTTCCACTTCATAATTTGTCTGAACAAACCTCAATAAATCAGCAAAAAACAGTTCAAATTCCTGTTGAATTTCTTCGTACTCTGTTTTCAAAATATGAATGGCAAAATCTGCCTCCTCCGGCAAACTGGTCCGACGTCCCATAATCTCCAATGACTGCCAAATCCCTTCGAAACCAGCGTAGGATTCCAGTCGTTTATGTTGAATCAAAAACGGTAAAAAAAGCCGGACACGGTTCGGCAGAATATTGAAATGTGAGAGCAAAACGGCGTGTGCATTTTTCGAAAACTGTCGAAGTGTATAGATGGAATAGGTGTTCCAGTTCGTTGCCAGAAAATGGTCAAAAATGACATCAGTGACGACTCCGGAATACCGACCGTAGTTGGCTTTAAAGCGTTTGCCACTCTGCAAGGCAACAGGATGGGTATCTGTAAAATAATCAATTTGCCGATGCAAAAAAATCCCCGTTTGTACCTGCGGTGGAAATTTCTCATACTGCTTTCCTTTCACATAATCGCCAATAAAATTACCAACCATGATGGACTCATTTTCGCCGGAGAGGTATAAATGGGCTAAAAAATTCATACCAGCAAGATACCTATTTTAAGTGACTGTCAGTGCAAAACCAAATCAATTTCTGGTTTGCTTCTGCCGAATGAACATACGGGTTTTAGCTGCTGAGATTACAAAAACGCCAAGCACTGTCAGCAGTCCTCCCCACAATTGGTGCCCCAACGGTAAGGTGTGAAAATACAGGTAGCTGCCGATGAGCACCAAAACACCTTTCAAACTCTGCACAATTGATGACTTGGAAACTTCGATGTACCGAAACGAATAATAAATAGCCAAAATGGCGATGAAAGGACCAAAGGTTGCTCCAATAGCAATATTTGCCAGCGCCCGGGCAGGGATCACGAATGACTCGCCATAGATCAACAACATGATGAGTGAAAATGTGAACAACCAAAGGGCTCGATTGGTGTTGATGAGCTCTGGCGTCATTTTTTTCACATTGACTTTGACAACGACTGAGGCAGTGGATGCAAATAAAGCATTGATCAACACAACTCCGGCGCCGGGAATAAAAAGTTCAGATAAATTTGTGCCGCCTTGATAACTAATAACAAAAGCACCAACCAAGGCCATGACCGCCCCTACTGATTCCATCCAGGTGAATTTTTCCTTCAGAAAGACAATGCCCATGGTTGTTAGAATTACGGGATACAAATTCCCGATGAATGAAGTGACTGCCGGATCGGGTATAATTTGAATGGACAGGAAAAAAGACGTCGTTGTTAGAATTTCGAGGATTCCCAGAATTCCAAGGGTGCGGAATTGCCTTTTGCTTAAATGGTGTATCATCTTATGATGACCGGTTTTTAACAACCAGACACCATTGAGCATCAAAGCGATAAAGAACCAATAAACACCAAACTGTGCCAGGTGAACCTCATTCAGAGCAGCCTTACTGAAAATGTAAATATTGGAGAAAGCAATGGTTGCGACAACTGCAAAAAGGTATCCTTTTATCCGCTCTGATTTCATGCAGCAAATCTACGTAAAAAAGAAATGCTATTGGATTGTAAAAATGACCTGAATGGCAACCCAATCAAAACGTAAATTCGCTCGTTTAACCAACGAATTCGCGAATCAACTGGTTGAATACCCGCTGATTTTCCAAGTTGATCAGATGAGCTGCTTCATCAATGGATTTTAAACTGGCGTTGGACAATTCTTCCTTCAATTTCTCGGCGTTCTCCCGGACATAATCAAAGTCAAGCAAGCCATACAAAATCAAGGTTTCGTGCGGTAAATCCTTCAAATTTCCAACCGGATTGGTATTTTTCAATTTGGGCACTTTGTGCAATCCTCCATTTGAAATATAGTTAGCAAGATGGCGTTCAACATATTCATCCAAACGTTCATCCGGAAGTTCTTTACGAGTACCAATGGCATTCACCTTTTTCAAGGTCCACAAAATAGCCATTTGGTTTTTTGCTGAAATCGCCTGAACGATAGCTTCCATCAATTTCAAATATTCTGGATTTTCATCTTGAAAACCATACAGGCCAGGGCTCGCCAGTACCAGTTTTTCAACCATTTCAGGATAGTGCAATGCAAAATCCAAAGCAATGGCCGCCCCCAATGAAAGTCCAATTAAATTCACCTTTTCGAGCTTTTCAGTTTGTAGGATTGCCAAAACATCATCAATCTCGAATCCGGGTTGCTCCTGCTCAACCGTACTTCCATGCCCTTTGATATCGAACGTTATCAATTTATAATCGCGCTTTAATGATTCAACCTGCGGCAACCACATGTCCTGATTTAAGCCACCGGCATGGATTAACACAAGTGGCTGGCCTTCACCAACAACAAAATAAGGAACATCACAATCAGTTCGACTTTGGGCTATTTTCTGAGCATTTTGTATCATCATATCATTTGGGGATTCTCTTGTATTGTAACGGAAATTCCCCCCTCAAATGTTCATGAAAATGAACTTCCCAAATTTAAATATTTCTACATTGAACTTGCGAACCGTCATTCGGACAGAATATTAATTCGTGCAAAATTTGTATTCATTTTTGTAATAAATTTCCGGTGAATGCGACTTTAAAAGAAAAACAGGGAATGAAATCAACCAAAGAAGAATTTCTTGAACTACTTTCCAACTACCAGGGAATCTTGCATAAGGTTTGCTTAGTTTATTTCAAGAACGAAAGTGATCGAAAAGACAATTTTCAGGAAATCGTTTACCAACTGTGGAGATCTTTTCCAAAACTTCAAGACAAAGGCAGCATCGGATCATGGATGTACGCCGTTGCCATCAATACTTCGATTTCCATGCTCCGGAAAAATTCCCGCGTTGATTTTCGTGAAACGATTCCCGAATTCTCAGATCAGTCGACGGTCTTTGACAAGATAGTCACAGATGAAAGGCTTCGGCTATTGCTAAACGCGATCCACCAACTGGATGAAGTTGATAAATCGATTATGCTCCTTTACCTGGAAGAGAAGAGGTACGAAGAGATCGCGAAGATCATTGGACTGACAAAGTCCAACGTAGGAGTACGGATCAACCGGGCCAAAAAACAATTGCAACAACACCTTAAAAACCATTGATCATGGAAAACGATGAACTTCAAAAAATATGGAAAAGTATGGGCTCAGAATTCAATCAAAAAACGAAAGACGAGCTGAGCCTGTTGTTGAGTTCAAAAGTCAATTCAACAATTCATAACCTGCTGAAGATAACTGCCATTTCAATTTTTATAAGTATTGGACTGATCGTCTATCTAATCATCACCACCATCAATCGACCCGGCGACACCTTGTTTTTAATCGATAACCTGCTCTTGGTTTTCGTGACTGCTGTTTTACTGGTGTTTAAATTCGTATCGTGGTATCATTTGCAGACGAACAAATTCAATAAACCACTGAACGAATGGCTCAAAATGAGGATTGACCTGCTTCAAAAATATTTCACCGGCAAAAGAAGTAACCTCTACCTGGTTTTAATACCGGTTCTTTATATTTTATTAGTGTTATCCATTCATGTTTACTTTGAAAATAAACCCTTTATCGAAGTCATCCATTCCAGCGAATCACTTATTGGGTTATCAGTCGGAGTGCCGATCGGACTGTTTGTCGCTTTCTATTCCGTTCGGAAAATCCGAAAGTACCAACTGAAGAACCTCCGGTTCTTGCAGGATCTGCATAAACGCATAAATCATCTTGATGAAAGTTGATGTGGAATGCTGTTATCGGCCTCTTTCAAACACAATTT
>DATFMO010000248.1:0-5133 GCA_035266925.1 Sunxiuqinia sp.
CCGTGTGAGAGCGGGCGCTGTCTCCAGGGCCAATTTTAATAGATCGGAATGGCATCACAGCCTGGTCTGAGGTGGTTGGCGATCCGTAATATGAAAATCCCAGTTCGATTCCCCGATGAACAATGGGGTGATCCATTTCAATACCCGAAGAATTCAGGCGAAACGAACGGGCCGCCACATCTGAATCAATCAAATCATCAACGATTTCAAATACCTCCTGGTTGGAATAATGTTCGTTGGTTCGAACATCAATCACAAACGAACAATGATCTGGCACCACGTTGTGTTGATAGCCAGCATTAATTTGTGTGATTGACAATTTTACTTCACCCAAAACCTCTGATGTATTTTCAAAATGGTAGTTGCGTAATTTCTCAATATCATCCACTGCTTTATAAAGAGCGTTTTCACCTTCGTTGCGTGCTGCATGTCCTGTTTTTCCATGAGCGGTGCAATCCAGCACCATCAATCCTTTTTCAGCAATAGCCATCTGCATTTGCGTGGGTTCACCAACAATTGCCAAATCAATATGTTCCAAATCGCCAACCAAGCTTTCCATCCCCTCCGAACCTGAAATTTCTTCTTCAGCAGAAGCTGCATAAACCATGTTGAATGGCAGGTTTGCCAACGCATTGAAATGAACAAACACGGCCAGCAACGTAACCAGAGACGCGCCGGCATCGTTACTACCCAAACCGTACAAACACTCCCCTTCCATCGTTGCACCAAATGGATCTTTAGTCCAGTTCTTTCCAGGACGTACGGTGTCAATATGCGAATTCAACAGGATGACCGGCAAGCCTTCCTGCCAATATCGATTCCTTGCCCAGGTATTATTCTTTTTAGTATGAAAAGGAATGCCCTTTTGAGTTAGAAAATCCCGAACGATCTGTGCAGCCGGTTCTTCTTCCTTACTAAAGGACTGAGTTCGAATTAAGGTTTTTAACAGCTCAATATATTCTTTCATGGTCGGAGTTATCAGGTGAATGATTTCATAAAATCGGATGTAAAAATATGTTTTTTCTGGCAGTTGCGATAAAAAAACGCAAAAGTTAACACAGAGAATAAATTTAATTGATATATTTGTTCGTAATTTTACGAACAATGATTGAGCAAGACGTTTTCACCGAGGAACAAAAACAGGCTGCCCGCTTTGCAAAAGCAATGGGGCACCCAATTCGCTTGTATATCCTGGAATTGCTGACCAAACAGGCATGTTGTTATAGTGGAGACTTATCGGATGTATTGCCGATTGCCAAGTCAACACTCTCACAACATCTAAAAGAATTGAAAGATGCCGGCCTGATCCAGGGAGAAATTGAAGCGCCAAAAATTAAATATTGCATCAACCAGGAGAATTGGAATAAAGCACAGCAATTATTAAAAAGTTTTTTTGATAGCTAAAAAATTTTAACCACAATGTTCGTATTTTTGCGAACTACGAATAAAAAACCAACAAAATGAATATTAAAGTACTTGGAACCGGGTGCGCGAAATGCAAAAGCGCAGAGAAAACAGCACAAGAAGCTGTTCGGGAAATGGGGATCGACGCGGATGTTGAAAAAGTGGAAGATATTTATAAAATCATGCAGTATGGCGTGATGCGTACACCAGCTATCGTGATCGATGAAAAAGTTGTTTTGAGCGGTAAAGTGCCCTCAGTAAAAGAATTTATTAACCTGATAACCCAAATTCAACCATCATGAAAAGCATCCTATTCAGTTTATTCTTACTGATTTGCTCAGTCAGTTTTGCGCAGACCGAGGCACAACCGCCTTCAACAAAAATCAAGGCTTACTATTTTCATTTCACGGAACGATGCACAACTTGCAAAGCTGTTGAACGAGTATCAAAAGACGCTCTGAAAACCATGAGCATTGATCTGAAGTCATTAAATATCGACAAAGGCAACAACATGGAAATTGCTAAAAAAGTCGGAGCTAACGGACAGGCCTTAATCCTTTCAAACGGTAAAGAGACCATCAACCTGACGACCGATGGATTTATGTATGCCCTGAGCAATCCGGAAAAACTAATATCGAAACTTGAAGCGGCGGTGAACCAATTGAAAGAGTAATATGGAATTCCTGCAAAATATCCTGGAGAGCTCCAATTATTCAATCCTTTCAGCTTTGATTTTGGGACTGATGACAGCGATCAGTCCCTGCCCTATGGCCACCAACATCACGGCGATTGGTTTTTTGAGCAAGGAAGTGAGTGACCGTCAGCGTGTATTTACCAGCGGACTGATTTACACACTGGGACGCGTATTCTCATACACCGCCTTGGCCTTCATTCTTTTCCTGGGAGCTGATCAGTTCAGCATTTCATTAAATTTTCAGCGATACGGACAAAAACTGATTGGCCCTTTACTCATTCTAATTGGACTGTTGATGATCGGAGTTTTGAAACTCAACTTCCCAGGCTTTTCGTCTTTGACCAGACGAATGGAAGAAAAGAAAAAACACAGTTTTTGGGATGTGTTTCTTATCGGGGTACTTTTTGCACTGGCTTTTTGTCCGTACAGTGGTGTCATCTTTTTTGGCATGCTGGTTCCAATGACAATCACGTCAGCCCCGGGACTTCTTTTGCCGGTTATTTTTGCGATTGCCACTGCCCTGCCAGTCATCCTTTTTGCCTGGTTGATTGCTTTCGCCATTTCCAAAGTGGGTAACGTATATGATAAACTCAAAATTATTGAACGATGGTTTCGACGGATTATCGCCGGCCTATTTCTGGTAACCGGCACCTATTACACCGTGACCATTCTATTTTAAAAGTGCTTAAACAACGATGAAAATAAAAAAGATATATCTGCTATTACTCCTACTTCCGGCATGGGTGGTTGTTTACATGAACTTGCGACAATTCGCTGATCTATTGACCTACGAATTATTTCAATTGGAGCCGAACACCCATTTGAGCCAAACCATCAATTTTTTCCTGTTTGAAGTGCCCAAAGTCATGATGCTTCTCGTGCTGATCATTTTTGTTATTGGCATTATTCGCAGCTATTTTTCCGCAGAAAAAACACGAAGAGCATTGGAAGGGAAATCGTTATTCACAGGGAATGTAATGGCGGCATTGTTGGGCATAGCCACCCCTTTTTGCTCCTGCTCGGCCATTCCATTGTTCCTTGGATTTGTGGAAGCAGGCATTCCTATTGGAGTGACTTTTTCTTTTCTAATTGCCGCTCCTATGGTTAACGAAGTGGCCTTGGTTTTGCTTGTTGGCTTGTTTGGATGGAAAGTCGCTTTAATCTACGTAGGAACGGGGCTGATTATTGCCATCTTTTCAGGCTTCATTATTGAAAAGCTACATTTACAAAAATATGTGGCTGAGTGGGTTTACCAAGTCAAAACCAGCCAAATGGTGGAAGATGAAACCAATCTCAAATTCCTCCAACGCATGAAGGCCGGCTGGGATTCGGTGAAAGAAATTGTGGGCAAAATCTGGCCATATATTTTGGTCGGAATCGCTATCGGAGCCGGAGCACATGGATTCGTCCCCGACAACTTTTTATCAACTTTGCTGGGCAACCAAAATTGGTACTCTGTCCCACTGGCGATCCTGATTGGTGTTCCGCTCTATTCCAATGCTGCCGGGATCATCCCCATAGTCAGCGTGCTGATTGAAAAAGGTGTGACACTAGGAACAGCATTGGCTTTTATGATGTCAGTAATCGGGCTTTCTCTGCCCGAGGTCGTCATCCTGAAAAAAGTACTCAAGTGGCAACTAATTACCGTTTTTGTCGGTGTTGTTGCCTTTGGAATTGTCCTTGTCGGATTAACTTTCAACTACCTCATATTCACCTAAAAATTAAAAATCATGGAAAAGAAAAACTGTTTATGCGAAGAAAAAACCGCAAAGACTGTATTTGCCTGTTCCGGGGCGGCTGATCTGGGGCAAATCAGTGATTTGGTGGCACGCAGAATGCACCTGTCCGGCGATCGCCAAATGAAATGCCTGGCTTTTATTGGCGCTGGTATCCAATCAATGATTGATACTGTCAAAAACTCCGATATGATGGTGATTGACGGCTGCCCACTGGACTGTGGAAAACTCACCATGGAAAAGAATAATCTAAAAGATTTCACCCATGTACGATTAACCGATTATGGTTATGTGAAAGGAGAAACGCCAGCTAACACACCAAATGTGGAGGATGTGTATTGCAAGATCACGAAAAATTGAGCTGCCTTAGAATGAAGAATTCCGCTGGTCATCTCGAACATTAGGGCTTCACATTGATTGCTCTGCGTGACTGATAGAGATCCCGAAACAAATTCGGGATGACTGGCACCTTGAATGATCAATTTCCATTTTTATACGCTTCCAGCCCACGATCAAGAAAATCAATAAAATCGTCAGGATTGAGATCATACGCTTTTGGATCGACCAACTCCTTGCCATTGTTATCCAGAAGAACATAGTAGGGTTGTGCATTCACGCCAAAGTGTGTGATTTGAAAATCGGCATATTTTTTCCCAAGCGTTTTCTTCACTTTGCCGTCGTAAGTTGATTTTACCCATTCACTTTCGGGCAACCTGGATTTATCATCAACATACAAAGCAATAATCACGTAATCATTTTGAAGCCGCGCCAATACGCGAGGATCAGACCAAACGTTAGCTTCCATTTCACGACAATTCACACAGCCGTGGCCGGTAAAATCGATGAATACCGGTTTCCCCCGGGCCTTTGCACAAGCCATTCCTTGCGCATAGTCAAAGTAACCTTCAAGGCCATGTGGCAATTCCAGGAAATCAGCATATTTTGGCTCTTCACAGAGCTTATTCTTCTCGTAGATTGTCGCCATGCCATTACTCGAATTAGCGAGTTTTACTTCATCACGAATAATTTTATGTAAATCAAAATCATGCGTGGATTGCGGTGGCAAATAACCGGCAAGTGCTTTCAATGGTGCTCCAAACATCCCGGGAACCATGTAAACCACAAACGCAAAAGAGGCTATGGCCATCATCAACCGGGGAACAGACACATGTTTTACTTCGCTATCATGAGCAAATTTCAGCTTGCCAAGCAAATAAAAACCAAGCAAAGCAAATATTACGATCCAAAAAGCGAGGTAAACTTCGCGGTCGAGAATGTGCCAATGATAAGTTTGATCGG
>DATFMO010000249.1:0-5201 GCA_035266925.1 Sunxiuqinia sp.
ACAACCTGCCCATTCGCCATCACATTCAAACCGTTAGCCAACTTGGACGAGATAAAGATCGCTGTTGGTCCGTCGGCACCACCAATGATACCAATGGCACCGGCTTCAGGTGGCGCAAATCCCATCCAGAGCGCTCCCAAAAAGGTGAGGAAAATACCGATTTGTGCAGCCGCTCCCAACAACATCAATTTAGGGTTGGAAATTAATGATGAGAAGTCGGTCATCGCACCGATCCCCAGAAAGATCAATGGGGGATACCAGCCCTGAACCACACCCTGGTAGAGGATATTCATCACTGATCCGGGTTCGTAAATTCCTAATTTTAGGTTGAAATCGACTGCCTGGAACATGGGAATATTACCGATCAGAATTCCAAAGCCAATCGGAATCAGCAGCAAAGGTTCAAAATCGTATTTAATGGCCAGGAAAATGAATAAAAATCCCACCATCATCATGATAATATGTCCCCAGGTAACATTGGCAAATCCAGAGAACTCATAGAAATTCAGTAATCCGGCTACGGCTCCCGAATAATTCTTGTAGGTATATCCATCACCTGTCAACTTGCCACCCTGCAGGTGTAATTCCCGGTGCCCCAAATAAACAACTTCATCCACCGTCGCATAATTGTTGGACTGATTGTTGGGATCCATGTTTTTGCGGAGGTGTGTCACCGTGCGCGGAGCAAAATTCATTAACACATTGCCGTCTTTCACTGTCCATTTCCCGGAGTAACGCTCTTTTGCCGAGTCCATCATAAAGGTGTAATCTTCATGGAAGGTCAATGATTTAAAACGCTTGGTTGTTGCGAAATCTGCTTTGTTATCTACTTTCGGGTTAAAGGTTGGGTTGGCCACATAGCCACCACTCCGATTGATCCATTTCCCGTTTGTTAATTGGTCCACCAAATTGCTATTTCCCGCCAGGCAGTAAAATGGCATTGCAAGCAAAAAAGTGGTTATAATGATTATTAGCTTTTTCATTACCGGCTGTTTTTTAGGCAATTTCAATTAATATATCATCCTGCAATACAGCATCTCCTTCTTTCACCCTGATGCTTTTCACTTCGCCATCTTTTTCAGAAAGCACCTGGTTTTCCATCTTCATGGCCTCCATAATCATTAGGGATTGCCCCTCTTTCACCTGGTCGCCCACAACGACATTAATTTTAAGGATGGTGCCAGGAAGTGGCGCTTTAACAGGGTGTCCGTTGGATTGTTGTTTCTTAATTTGTCCTTCTCCGGGTTGTTGAACAACTGGTTTACGAACCAGTTTCGGAGTCTTCGTGGATTTTACGTCACGTTTTATTTCAACCTCGTATTTTGTGCCGTTTACTTCGATCTGGGCAATGTTGTCATCAATATCATCAATGTTTACATCATATTCATCGCCGCTTATGGTAAATTTGAATTTTTTCATGATTTAAATAATTAAGCTTAAAGCTGTTAACGCGGCCAATTGTTGGTCACACTATAAATTTTCGAACTCCACGGTGAATAGGCCTTTTTAACCTTTTTAATGGTTACAATGTTACTTTCTTCATCGTGTTGATATTGATAGTAGAGATGCAGGGCCAGACTGATTGCAGCCGTTACATTTCCTTCAATATGACATTCTTCTTCTTCCTCACAATGGGGGCGTTTTTTCTTCGGATGTTTCCGTTTTAGATTCATATTGATCAACTTCGGAAGTCGTAAAAAGATGACGACCAAAATGGACAATGCTATAAATACGATCATGAAGCCCACTAGGGCAACGGTCCATCCGAAATCCATTGTTGAAGCCAGTATAATTAATTGATTATTCATGATTCCTCCCGTTATAATGGAATGTTTGAATGCTTCTTAGGTGGATTGACAAGCTTTTTAGTCGCTAGGCTTTGTAAGCCGCGAATAACTCGAATACGCGTGTTTCTTGGCTCAATCACATCGTCGATGTAGCCATAGGAAGCTGCCAGGTATGGGTTAGCAAATTTCTCCTTGTATTCGGCTTCGTGTTCTGCCAGGAATTTGGCTTTTTCATCAGGATCTTCAATGGACCTAAGTTTGCGTCCTTCCAGCACTTCTACAGCGCCAGCAGCACCCATTACCGCGATCTCAGCAGATGGCCAGGCGTAGTTCAGGTCGCCACGCAATTGTTTACATGACATCACATCGTGTGCTCCACCATAGGATTTACGAAGGGTGATGGTGATTTTTGGCACGGTCGCTTCACCGTAGGCAAACATGAGTTTGGCGCCGTGTGTTATAATGCCGCCATACTCTTGTCCACTACCGGGCAAGAATCCGGGGACATCAACCAGGGTGATAATTGGGATGTTGAAACTATCGAGGAAGCGAACAAACCGGGCAGCTTTGCGTGATGCTTCGATGTCGAGCACACCAGCCAGGTAATTGGGTTGGTTTGCTACAACTCCTACAGGTTGACCATTGAATTTGGCAAAACCAACGATAATATTCTTGGCGTAGTTCCTGTGAACTTCCAAAAACTCGCCGTAATCCACCAGTGAGTGAATGACTTCTTTGACATCATAAGGTTGATTTGGATTGTCAGGGATAATTTCGTTCAGTGTATCTTCCAACCGGTCAATCGGGTCATCGCAATCGGTGCTTGGGGGATCTTCCAGGTTGTTTTGTGGCAAGTAAGAAAGCAATTTGCGGATCACTAAAATACCTTCTTCTTCATTTTCAACCAGGAAGTGAGAAACTCCTGATTTGGAAGCGTGCACTTTACCTCCACCCAGATCTTCGATGGAAATATCCTCGCCAGTAACCGTTTTTACTACTTTGGGGCCGGTGACAAACATGTATGAGTTTTGCTCAGTCATCATGATGAAGTCGGTCAGGGCAGGAGAGTACACAGCGCCACCAGCACAAGGACCAAAAATGGCCGAAATCTGAGGAATCACCCCCGAGGCCAGGATGTTGCGTTCAAAAATTTCAGCATAACCAGCCAGACTGGTTACCCCTTCCTGTATCCGGGCACCACCACTGTCATTGATTCCAATGAGCGGTGCACCAACTTTCATGGCCATATCCATCACCTTGCAAATTTTCTGTGCAAAGGTTTCAGACAATGATCCGCCAAAGACGGTGAAATCCTGGGAGAAAACGTAAACAACGCGTCCATCAATGGTTCCGTGACCAGTGACGACGCCATCGCCCATAAACTTGGTTTTTTCCAAACCAAAGTTGGTACAGCGGTGAGTGACAAACATGTCAAACTCCTCAAAGCTCCCTTCGTCCAGAAGCATCTCGATACGTTCGCGAGCAGTGTATTTGCCTTTGTCATGTTGAGCGTCAATCCGTTTAAGACCGCCACCCAATTTGGCTTCTGCACGCAATTCAATTAGCTTGTTGATTTTATCTTGTTGATTGCTCATTTGGTATGTATAAATGATTTTTGGTTATTTTTTACTGCAGAACTCAGTCAGTACACCGAGTGTTGATTTTGGATGCAGGAAGCCGATGTGCAATCCTTCTGCTCCTTTTCGTGCCTTCTGGTCAATCAGGCGAATGCCTTCTTCTTCCGCTTGCTTCAGTGATTCATTGACATTGTCAACGGCAAAAGCCAGGTGATGAATACCTTGCCCTTTTTTCTCAATAAATTTTCCAATGGGGCCTTCCGGATCAGTTGATTCCAGCAACTCGATTTTGGCATCTCCAACTTTGAAAAAAGCGGTTTTCACTTTTTGGTCTGCTACTTCTTCTATTGCGTAGCATTTCAGTCCTAAAACTTTTTCGTAGTATGGAATTGCTTCCTCTAAACTGTTTACTGCAATTCCAATGTGTTCGATATGTGATACTGCCATGATGTATAAATTTAATTTGTGTTGAAAATAAGTATTTGTTTGTCCAATTTGTGTTCAATCCAGATCGGAATATTTTTTAACAAATTGCTCAAAAATTCGAAAAATGAATTAAAAAATTTTAAGGAATTGTTATCCCCGGATCTAAAACTAAGTGTATAGAACAGGCAGGAGTTTCGTCTGCCTGTCATGTAAATTATACTGTTTGTGTGTTTTTTACAAAATGATAGTGAGATCCAAACCGTTCAAAAGCAGCCTGATCCAACTGCTCCCTGTGGTCAGGGTGGGCAATGGATATCAGTAAACGGGCGCGTTCCTGCATGGTTTTGCCATATAGATTGACAGCTCCGAATTCAGTCACAATCCAGTGCATGTTGGCACGCGTGCTCACTACGCCTGAACCAGGTAGCAATGTTGGAGCTATTTTAGAAACTCCTTTTGCGGTCACTGATGGCAAAGCAATGATTGGTTTTCCGCCTTTGGAATGCCCGGCACCGCGAATGAAATCAATCTGTCCACCAACACCCGAATAGTGTTTTGTTCCAATCGAATCAGCACAAACCTGTCCGGTAATGTCAATCGCCAGGGCTGAGTTGATAGCCGTTACTTTATCATTCTGGCGGATAATATGCACATTATTGGTGTGAGCGACGTCCATCATGGCTACCATGGGGTTGTCATCGATGAAGTCGTATAACTTTTTAGTTCCCATCAGGAAAGTGGCTACCATTTTGCCCTTGTCAATGTTTTTATGCTTTCCTGTGACGACACCTTTTTCAACCAATGGTAAAATACCATCGGCAAACATTTCGGTATGAACCCCAAGATCCTTGTGGTTTCCCAATTGCGCCAACACCGCGTTGGGGATACCGCCAATTCCCATTTGTAAGCAGGCTCCATCATCAACCAATTCGGCTACATTTTTACCAATTTTAATATCAGTTTCGCACAAGGGAGCCATGTCGTGTGCGTAAAGTGGAATGTCATCTTCAACGAATAAGTCAATCTCATCAATGCTTATCATGGCATCGCCCCAAGCTCTCGGTACATTTGGATTTACCGTTGCAATTACGACATCGGCACATTCAATAGCTGCCAGTGATGCATCAACAGATGTTCCCAAAGAAACAAATCCATGTTTGTCAGGAACAGAGCACATGACCATCGCCACATTCACTTTCAGGTAGCCTTCGCGAATCAACTTCTGTGTTTCACTCAGGAATACCGGAATGTAATCAGCATAACCGGCCTGTGTTTGTTTTCTCATGTTGGCACCGACAAAGAACTGTTCCGGAACAAAAATTCCTGCAAACTCGGGGTTGGCGTATTCAATCTCACCTTCAATATGCAGGTGTTGAATTTTAACATCATTAAGTTCACCCGATCGACCTCT
>DATFMO010000250.1:0-5530 GCA_035266925.1 Sunxiuqinia sp.
ACACATTGATGATTTTCACATTGCGAAATACCGGCAAGGGATCGGATGGTGGTTTTGGATTGACCATCCGCCATTCCATGTTAAATTCAAATGCTTTGCGGGTATTTTTTAGTTGAATGTGTCGATAGGTGATATTTTCCACGACACCGCCTCGGCTGGGTTGACATTTGAACCGGATCGGGGCCCAGTTGTCAGCTTCCATCACACAGTTTTGTATTGTGATGTTGCGGATGCCTCCCGACATTTCACTGCCCATAGATACGCCACCGTGCCCATAACGAAAGGTGCAATTTTCAACCAGAACATCCTCACAGGGCCGGTTCACACGACGTCCATCTTCATCCTTCCCTGATTTGATCGCGATGCAATCGTCATTCACATCCAAATCACAGTTCGAAATGTGAATGCCCTTACTGGAATCGATGTCCATGCCATCCGACATGGGGATGTTGTGTTCGGCGCGAATAGTCAGGTCATGCACTTCAATCTTTTCAGAATATAAAATGAACAAGCACCAACAAGCCTGATTTTTCAGGTTCAAATCTGCTACTTCCGAATTGGTGCAATTCTGCAGAGCAATTAATCGAGGCCGACCATAGATTTCGCGATCCGGAATATCTTCGTGCCCAAAACGCCCAAACTGCTTTACCCAATCTTCGCCCGAGCCATCAATCATTCCTTTTCCGTACAATTTGAAATTGTTCAGGTTGAACGCGTTGACAAGTGCTGCCGTCCATTTGCGTTCAATGCCTTCCCAACGGGTGGACACTATCGGGTAATCCCGCAGGTTGGTCGTTCCTTTCAGCACACCACCTGTGTCAATCCGCATGTCAACATCCTGTTTCAAAATGATGGAGCCACTCAAAAAAGTGCCTTTGGGAACCACAACAATGCCACCTCCAGCAGCAGCACAGGAATCGATGGTGGACTGGATCGCCTTTGTGTTGAGTGTTTGCCCATCGCCCACAGCACCAAAACGGGTAATTGGATATTCCGGCGAAACAGCCTGCCCGCTCCCTTCATGACCTTGCGCCATCAGCACAACACCAAGCAGGACGGACAGAAAAGTTAAGCGAATAAAAGTCATTGGACTATTCAGGTTTAGTTATTTGTACATATCCATACAGCGGACAAGACCGCAAGTCCCGAATCTGTTGCGCCAATGTCAAGGCATTAAAACGAGCGCCTGATTCATTAGTATGCGTATGATCTTTCGGGAAAAATTCTTTGACAATTTTTGGGCCGATGGCCTCATATTCAATGGCAATCGCATGGTTCAGATTAACAAAGGAAGCACCTTCAGCTTTGGCTGCATCCTGAGCCCAACCACCGTATGAATCATCAGCAAGTTCGACTTTGCCATCGTGCCAAATATTGCGTGGAATCTGTGCCAGGACAATCACGTAAACGCCTTTGGCTTTGGCTTCTGCAATGTATTTTTTCATGTACCATCCGTAAGTGTGCACGGTTTCTTTTGTGCCATCCTCACGCATGACTTCCTGGGTGTCGTCGCCCATCCCTTTCAGTGAACCTCGATACTTGGGCTTGTCAATATGTCCACCGTCATTATGTCCAAATTGAATCAGCAGATAATCACCTTCCTGTAATTGATCGAGCACTTCGATCCAAAGGCCCTCATACCGGTAACTTCGGCTACTTCGGCCTCCTCGCGCTTTGTTGATGATCGTCACCCGGGTGGTATCAAAATATTCGGGAAGTACTTTCCCCCATCCAACGATGACACCATGTCCATCAGCAACAGTCGAATCGCCAATGATCCATACTTTCTTTTTAATGGGGAAATGGATGATTGGGTGATCCAACAGGAAATTTTTCAGCCAACAATCCGGCGCTTCACGGATTCCCTGAACAATCAATGAAGCAGCCAACACAGCTCCTTTGGCCGTTGTATGGGTGTGGTCACTTTTCAGAAACAAATCGCCCATCACCGAGTCGGCGCCCATTTTGTCCATCACCGCAGCCATTTTGTGATTCAGGTTGATCCATGGAACTTCCTCCTGATCAGCCACCTCATGCGACCATTTTCCGTAGTCTTCATCATTTCGAACTACTTTGCCATCCTTCCAGATATTGCGTGGGATGGGTGAAATAACAATTGGATTGGCTCCTTTTTCTTTGGCTTCGATAATATACTGACGAATGTACCAGCCATAAGAATGAACTGTTTCATGCTTATGAGTGAGCATGTTGTCAATTTCCTGGCTTTCTTCGCCAATACCATGAATGGTACCACGAGCCCGAAAATCGTCGTTCAACGGACCATTGTCGTTGTGACCGAACTGCATAATGACATAATCGCCCGGTTGCAGTTCTCGCAGAACATCATCCCACAGCCCTTTGGTGCGATATGTACGGCTGCTGGTTCCACCCAACGCATGGTTTTCAACATCGATTTTCGTGGTATCAAAATACTGAACGATAGGATCTCCCCATCCCCAGTGACCACCGGCACCATCGCCTCGTCCATGTTTCACCGTTGAATCACCAATGATGTAAACCGTTGGTTTTCCGGCTGGTTGTTGCTCTTCCTTTTGTTTACAGCTTGCAAACAAGCCGAGTAGGATAAAAAAACTAATCCACTTTTGCATGTTACTCTATTTTAGGTTGTACTTTAAACACAAATGGAGAGGAGGTTTGGTAGTGTCCGCCTTGTGAAGTTACAAATAAATGAGTTGGTTTCCCATCCTGCATCAGGATTTGAGGGCGCTCAAACCGTCCGTATTTGTGAAGGTGAGGCGGCCGCGGAGGCTGGTTCACATAGTCTGAAACGCCAAAATAACTGATCTTGGGCTCCGACCAATTAATGCCATCGTCCGATTCAAGAATGATGCCCACCTGGTGATCAAACTTTCCCATATCGCGAGCCAGCATGAAATATTTACCATCCGCTACAAACACGTTGGCATCCTCCAACTGGCGGTTATTGCCCAATTTCGAATAATCGATGATCGGGTTACCTTTATATTTTTTATATGGACCTTCCAGCTTGTCAGCAATGGTCAGCCCGTATTTGCGATTCCCGCGAATTTTTGGATCCACGGGATGTTCATATTCTTCGGTGTTCCACGATTTGTAATACAGCCAATATTGCCCATTCGGATTTTTCAGGAAAGCTGGATTCGACGTGCAATGATCGTCCCATGCACCTTTCGGTCCGGGCATCAATAATGGCTTATCCGGGCGTTCCCAGGGACCATCCAGCGAATCAGCGGTGGCCATGGCGATACGTTGCGTGTTGGTTTTTCCATTGGAATTGCCAATGAAAAACAGGCAATATTTGTCGTCCACTTTGTGGATGGTCGGGTTGTGGCAGGTGGTGGCATCCCAGAAACCGTCGCCTCTTGGAGCAATAATTGTTTCAACATTGCGATACGGCCCTTCCGGACGATCCGCCACTGCATGTGCAATCTCCGAAGCATGAATCCAACCACCCATTCCGTATTTGGAATCCCAGCGCGAAAAGAAAACATGAACTTTACCATCCGGCGCCACAATGGGACTACATCCCCAAACAAAATAACCTTCCAGCTCAAGAATCCGGCTCAACGGCTTCAGTCGTTTCGCAAAATCTGAAATGTATTTCGGGTCGTATTTCTTTTCCTGAACCGCTGCCCAGCCCGTCATCCCGGAAACCATCAGGGCACCTCCTACCAGCAAGCTTCGTTGTATGAATTGGCGTCGTGTTTTCATTGTCATTCTATTTTACCGCAAAGACGCGAAGACGCAGAGAATTTAAATTATTCATTCTATGCATTTTGGCAACTTTATCGTTTCATTTTATTTATAGTTCACTAAAATCTTTTCCACGCAAAAGTGCGAAGACGTAATGTTTTCAATATTATTTCTTTGCGCCTCCGCGCCTCTGCGGTTACTCTCTCTTTATCGTTGCAATGTGGCGGCCATCAGGCCAATCACCACATCATTGGTATTCGTTTCCAAGGTCAGGCTCTTCAATTCTTTTGTTGGATTGAGTGGTAAATCCAGCATTGACGCTGCTCCACCATCAATTTTAATGGTTTTGTTTTTCGCCAGCACCGGGTACGAATCCAGGTGCCACTCGCCAGTCTTCAAATACAGGTGTGGCGGTTGCGGTGCATGAACCTGGAAAGCAAACCCATCCTGGTAATAATCCTGCTCAATCGGCCACCAATTATCCGGGCTCTTCAGCGGCAATGCATCCTGCATTCCATCAGCGTAATTCACTCGAACAACACCGTTTGTCATGTTGATCTGCATGTGATGTGCCGAACCGGCCATCAACAGATAAATGTGCGAAGCTTTCCCTGAAAGTGGCACCTGTACCGAATCAGGGTAGTTGTCCCACTGTGAAGTGAACAGAATGTTTGAGGTTTCTGTATTAGGTGTTGAAAACGGAATGCCTTGGGGCGATTCAATCATCTTTTTCTTGCCCGCCAGTTTTCGAAGGCCAGAATCATCAATATTTTCGGTCTCCTTGTACGAACACCAATCACCAATGCCCTGCACCGGAATGCTCAACGTTGGGTACGGCGATCGTGGCGAAAAATATTGTTCTTTGAAAATGTTGGTGACACGATCATTGAATCTGCCAGTTAAATCAAGCGGCTCAAAATTCGCGTCGCTTTGTGAATGAATCTGCCAGTTGATGGCCTTTTCTGCATAAACCTTTCCAGCTGTTTCAATGCAGACCCTGTTTGTTCCCGGAGCCAAATCTTTCGCAGGAACAGCTATTTTAGTTAGTTCAGCTCGTGCGGGAATGGAGAGTTGCTGTTTAAAATTTCCAACGACAACCTGTCCGTCCAATGCTTTTTCAGTATTATTTTGAATATTGAAAACCAATTGATCTTTCGGCTGATCTTTCGGATAAACCACGTCAACCCGCTTTCGCAACTCAAATGACAGCGGTTGCCACCAAGTCATTTCACCTTGTTGCAGCTGAACAAAAGCGGTGCGCCAACCAAGTTCTCCATTCAGTTTTGCATGAAATTCATTCTGATTATTTTGCAGTGACTCAAAAATTTCCTGCGGATCATAAATCTTCAGCACTTCTGCTTCCTTTAAGTTGAAAGACAACGAATCACCTTCAGCATAAAATGACTGAATGGCTGGTTTGTCCAGTGTTTTACCGGCCCATTCCACATCGATTTTGAACGAGGTTCCAGGCTTGGAATCGATCGTCAGTTCCGGTATTCCAATTGCTGACCCAACTAGATCCCAGCCAACTTCTTGTCCGTTGATTTTAACAGATTTCACTTGATCTGAAGTGGCTTTCAACACCAAGTTCAAATTCAAGGCTTGTGGGAAGTAGGAGTCAATTTCATAATGATCAACCGGTCCATCTTTTTTATAATGAAGTTTCACGTCGGGTGTTTGCAGGCTTGCATGATTCCAATCTTTCGGCCATCCCGGCTTGATGGTCAACGTTTTATGAATCAGGTTGGGTGACACACCAAACAAGCCTTCGATCATGGCTCGTGATGCCACACCAATCGGGTCGGCAAAATCACGGTACAGTTCGCCACGGAAAGCA
>DATFMO010000251.1:0-6220 GCA_035266925.1 Sunxiuqinia sp.
CGGTCAGCTCATATCTTAGAATTTTTAAATCGGCAAATTTCTCAACGAATACCTTCATTTTTTCTTGTTCTTTGTAATTCATTATATCGTTCTTCTAACAACTCTGAACGTTTTAAAGTTTTTTTGATCCAGTTCAATTTAATTTCAGCTTTTTCATCCTCACTCAGTCGCCATTCAATTTCCGGGTCATCGCGTAATTTCAATGACAAATGATGCAAAATAATTGCGGCAGAAACGGAAATATTAAAACTTTCCGTAAATCCATACATGGGGATTTTCAGGAACTCATCCGCTTCGTTTTTCACGGTTTCTGAAATTCCAGTCAATTCAGTTCCAAACACGAGGGTTGTTTTTCCTTTTCCCAAGTCAAAATCTTCCAGATTGGTATCTCCGTCATGCGGTGTCGTGGCCACAATACGATAGCCGTTTTTGCGAAGTTGACGAACAGCTTCCAAACTATTGTTTTCAAACTGGTTGTATTTGGATACATTCAACCATTTTGAGGCTCCCATAGCCACCTCGCGATCGACTGTAAACACATTGCGATTTTCGACGACATGCACATCCTGCAGCCCAAAGCAATCCACCGAACGTAGCACCGCGCTGGCATTTTGGGGTTGATAAATGTCTTCTAAAACAACGGTAAGATAGCGGGTTCGCAGATCCAAAATACGCTCAAACAACTCCTTTCGTTCAGGCGTTAAAAAATCAGACAGGTATGTAATCAATTGATGATTCATGGTTTGGCAAACTGAGTTATTCAACTAAAAACGTTAAAAATAGCTATTTTTCAGGCAGAAATAAAACGGCTGGCCAACACATGCAGATCCCTGGAAAGTCAGAAAAAATGACTGGAATGATCAAAAAAAATCCGGCAAAAAATTGCCGGATTTTCAATGTATATCAATAAGAGATTATTCAATTATTGCTGATCAAAACCATATCCATTGGTTATTAATCCGTTTGACGTTGCAATGGTTTGAGCATTGATTGGAACCAAGTAAATTGGAGCTTTACCTTGCTCATATCCACGATAAACATAGTCAGAATATTCTTTGCTATATTCGATCAACCATTCTCCCCATTTCTGCTTGGTATAGCCATCAGCTCCAAGGGCAATAGCCTCTGCACTTGTGGGATCAATATGGGTGAACAAGCCTTTAATCGCGGTGTTCGTTCCATAATCACCACCATAATCAGCGCCGACCCCCGGGCCACCTACATTTTCCCAATCATCGTATTGACCGCGCCAGCTTGGATACAATACAGGATCGTCAGTGCTCGGTGCCTGATCAGTTAGGCGGTAACCATAAATTGACTTCGCATCCACTTGCTTAGTCCATACATAATCGGAAATGACATTGCCATTGGCAAATTCATAGTATCCGTTAGTTTCCAAACCGTTGATCATTGCAGCAAGGTTAGACTTCAGGGTCTCGATCATTTGTGGGAATTTACCATTCCTGATCATATCCCACTTACGCATACCTTCACCACCAAATTCCAGTTTCCGTTCTGTAAGAACAGCATCCAACAAAGATTCGCCGGATAAGCCATTCACATAATTGTCAACTTTTTCAGTTTGCATATCAGCAGGGAAAGCACGACTGCGCACTTCTTTCAACAGTGATTTAGCTTCACCATCGTCACCAAGTTTAGCATCAACTTCGGCAAGCATCAAAATAACATCTGACATACGCATGTATGGGTTATTGATACCAGAATGCCGTTGTTTTTGGTAGTATGGAGGGCTCATGCGGTTTTCATCCCATTTATTTAGTGCCAAACCACCGGCAGTTTTATTTCCAGGCTCCAGACTTAACAAGGTTTCGCGACCATTACCCTGGCTGGCTGTAACAGCAACTGTCACATCACGTCTCATATCGCTCGGATCAAAATCCCCGTAATAATATGTTGGCTGTATCCTGGCTTGTCCATAACTTTTACATGGGTAGGCGTTTGAACCACCGCCACCAGAAGGACGACCAAAAGCATACGGACGCTCAGAGTTTCCAACTCCCTGTGTCTCGGCAATCTCATAGATCGACTCGTCAGAAACAGTTAAATTTTCCATTTGTTGGAAAACATATTGGAAAGGGTTTCCGAACTCCTGGCCATTTGGCCCTGTGCTCCTCGGATCGCTGGTAACCAAGTGAGCAGTTCCTGAATTTGCAACAAGTTCTCTCAGGTATTTTTGGGCAGTCGTATAGAATTTTTGCCAATCTGAGCGACGTTCATAAATACCACCACTGTATTCGCTACCAATTGGATCGAATGAAAGTACGTTTCCATCCATATCTTTATAGAAATCAGAGCCAAGATCAGTACGACGGGTCGAGTAACCACCTGCAAACAAGCACAAACGAGCTACCAGCCCTTCTGCATATGTACGTGTCATCCTGGTCTTCGGAGAAAATTGATTTGCACCGACTCGATACATTAATGGAACTGCCTCTTCGACCTTTTTAATTTCGCCCTCGTAGATTTGATCCCGTGGCGTTAAGGTAGAATCAATTTCCAGGTTGGAGTGTTGGTAAGGCACGTCGCCGAAATAACGGCAAAGTTCGTAATACATAGTTGCCCTCAGGCAAATGGCCTGACCGTAAATGTTCGAAAGTGTTGTTGGCACTTCAGCCTCAGGATCGCCCGGATAATTATCTGGATTGGTCCATTTGTCATACAAATCCGACTTCTCATAATTAGAGATGAGAATGTTACAACGAGCAATAATGTCGTAGGCTTTTTCCCAGGAACCTTGAGCAAAATCAATATTGAATCCTGCTGTTCCGCCATCGTACAAATTCTCAGGGATGTGACGTTCCTGTGAACTGTACAATTCCGGATGTCTTCCGCAATCAGAGCTACAGACTGTTAAAGCATAGAATAATCCATTTGAATGAAAGCCGTTATCCCGAAATACAGAATAAGCACCGTCCAGATAAGCTGACGCGCCACCCGGATCAGAGAGAACAAAATCAATCGTCGTGTCAGACAGTGAGGATTGGTCCAGGTAGTCGTTGCATGATGAAAATGCGAGCGACATCCCGAATAATATAATGAGTGAATAAAATATTTTTTTCATATCTCGTTTTTTTTCAATTTAATATTAAAAATCAACATTTAACCCAAAAGTAAAGGTTCTGGCTCTCGGATAGGCTCCAAAATCAAGTCCGGGTGTTGGATAAGCACCTGAGCTCTTATTCGCTTGTGCATTTACTTCAGGGTCAAGACCAGAATAGCCTGTCAGGACAAATAGATTTCCGCCGGTAACGTATACCCGCAGTCTTTGAATTTTTGCTTTTTGGGTGATCATCTTTGGCAACGTATAACCAACCGTCAGGGTATTCAAACGCAAGTAATCAGACTTTTCAAACCATTTTGAAAGAGTCAGTCCAAATTCCTCATAAGGAGCGTGCATCGTTGCATTCTGGTTCAACGCATCCAAAGCAGTTGGATCAGTAACAGCAACAAGGTTGCCCGATGAATTTACATCGTAAAATTTGTAGGCATCTTTTACAAATGCCAAACGGTTTGCTCCGAAGCTATAGTCTTTACGTCCAATGGTATTCAACAAACTGGCAATGTTATAAACATGGCCACCCATTTGATAGGTGAAGTTCGCACTGAAATCGATTCCTTTGTAGCTGGCACTCACTCCAAAACCACCTGTATTTCGAGGAATAATTTCACCTAGTTTTGTAGCATCATCGGGTGTAATTTTACCATCACCGTTGGTATCTTTAATTTTCAGAGCACCTGGAAAAATCTGGGTCGAAATATCATCACCAGCGCTATTCACAACGGTGAACGGATTCGGATAGTTACCAATTTGGTTAAAGCCTTCGTAATACGGAACACCATCCTTTAAGGTATAGGTTCCATTAGCATAATTGAAGTCGCTCGTTGTATAAAATCCGTCATACTTATAGCCGATAACAGTTCCAACAGGAGTTCCTTCTTTAAACAGGAATTCTTTCCTTGGATAAGTTGAAGTTGAGTTCCAGTCCGTTCCATAGTCGGTAATAATTCCTTCAGCCAATTGATCGATATTGTTCTTGTTGTAGTTATAGGTACCGTTTACACTTACACGGAGATCCCTCTTGCGAATAATATCAACATTGAAGGAGACTTCAACCCCTTTATTGGATGTTTTTCCAATGTTCTGGTATTGAGTTGTAAATCCGGAAGTCGGATTAACCGGTACTTCCCCTAACAGGTCTTTGGTATTGTTCCAATAGGTTTCAATTGTTCCGTTCACACGGGAATCGAATAAGTTGAAATCCAGACCAAGGTTCCTCGAAATCGTGGTTTCCCATTTCAGATCAGGATTTGGCAACACACCTTTTGGATCGTAGGTGATCACCCCTGTATTTGAAAAGTTGACGTCATAAAGGTCGTTCCATGCATTGTACGGAATATCATCAGAACCTGATGAACCAATCGACAAACGAAGTTTGAGGTTATCAACCCAATTGCGGCTGTTTTCCATAAATGGTTCGTCAGAAAGACGCCATGCGAAGGCACCTGCCGGGAAATATCCCCAGCTGTGTTCTGGCGCAAATTTCGATGATCCGTCAGCACGCATCGTTGCTGTAAACAAATAACGATCTTTATAGGAGTAATTTACACGTCCAAAAGCAGAGGTTGTCGTTCTAGCCACGCCAATATTGTTGTAGAAATCAAAATTCTTCTTTTCAATGGTATAAAGGCCACTGGCTTCATCATAGGTGGATAGTTCAGCAAACTGGATCTTTGCCATCGCTGTCTCAAAATCAAAGTTTGCTGGATAGTTGTAACCTTCAATTCTGGAGCTGGTCGATTGTGACTTAGCCACCTCGAATCCGACTAATGCTGTCAGACTATTATCCGTTCCAAGATTCTTAACATCCCAGTTTAGCGTTGTTGATGAACGATAACCATAACCTCTCTTCAACGTTAAGCGGGCATGTCTGTCTTGTACCCTGTTAAACGCATCTGGTAAAGCAACACCCGCATCGTAGTATTTTCCTTCACTATTACTTCTGTCTCCAGATATTTCGGTTCTAAAAGTCAAACCATCAATAATATCCCAATTAATATAACCAATACCACTAAATCGGTTTTCATCATTGACATCTTCGATATCCAGTGTCCGTTGGTATGGATCATAAGTTGGATCCAAATTAACATCGCCATTACCAAAACCAGGATCTTGTGTTAAATCACCATTTCCTTTGATATACTGATCATCAATGGGTTTAAACTTGTAAGCACCAGACAAGATTGATCCCTCCCCGTTTGTGATGCTTTCATTTCCTTCAGTGCTTGATTGCACATAGCTGATGTTAAAACCAATTTTTACATTGTCGTACAGCTCATGCTCCAGTTTCAGTTGTGCGTTGTAACGTTTGTAGCCGGATTTAATTTTAATCCCTTTATCGTCAATCATATTGGCATTAAAGGCAAGCGTTGTTTTATCCGTAGCACTGGATACACTGATGTTGTGATTTTGAGTCCATACATCGCGCAAAAGATCCTGCGTATAGTCATGAACAGGCACATTGGCATAGTCCGCATAATGATTACCAAAATCGGATCCCAATCCGTAATAGGCTGCGAATGATTCGGGTGCAGCACCACCAAATGCCGTCATGTAGCTCCATTCCTGAAGAATATATTGCTGCGCATTTAATACATCGTTTGTCTTCGCAACTTGTTTGCTTTGCAAATAACCGCTATAAGAAACTTTGGTCGTTCCTTTTTTTGTTTTTAATCCTTTCGTAGTGACTAAAATTACACCATTAGCACCGCGAGCTCCATAAATAGCAGTGGAAGAAGCATCCTTCAATACGTCAATGGATTCGATTTGATCGGCGGGAATATCGTTTAATGAACCTCCCGGAATACCGTCAACAACAACCAACGGATCGTTTGATTGGGTAATCGAACCACCCCCACGAATCCGAATGGAAACGTCTGCTCCAGGGCGACCGTCCTGTGACATGACAGCAACACCCGACAGTTTCCCTTGAATAGCCTGAGCAACGTTAGCGACAGGATTCTCTTTAAGTTCTTCGGTTTTAACAGAAGAAACGGCACCAGTCAAGTCTCTTTTCTTTACGACGCCGTATCCAATAGCAACAACTTCATTCAAACCAATGGTTTCTTCTTGCAACGTAACATTAATCGACTGTTTGCCTGCAACTGGGATTTCCTGGGTTTTCATACCAACAAAAGAAAA
>DATFMO010000252.1:0-11260 GCA_035266925.1 Sunxiuqinia sp.
CAAGTTTTCAATTTAGTTATTCAAAAATAAGAGTCTTCTACCATTTCAGGAATGAACAATCCTGCAAAATTATGGATTATATTATCATTAAATTCCAGCTACTATTTTTTATAAGACAACACTAACAGGGCAATAAAACACTATATTTAAACATTTTATAACTGAATTATAAATTTTCAGAAAGATATCGACATTAACGATCTCAATGATACTTGAAATATGAAAAAACAGGATGGTTTCCCGGGACAGCAAAGTTATGTGTTGCCTCAACGCATCATCAATAACGTCAAAAAATCTTCTCTTTGCAACGACCTGTATCTGACTGACATTGGCTATTATCCAGAAGCTAGCCACCATTTTCGCGAGCGCCGCAAGGGGATCGATCAAACTATTCTGATATATACGATTGAAGGAGGCGGAAAAATCATTATCGGGAACCATGAATTTAAAATTCCGAAAGACCACTTTTTCATCATTCCTGAGGGAGTGCCCCATGCCTATTCCGCCGATCCTGAAGATCCGTGGTCGATTTACTGGATTCACTTTGCAGGGTCAAAAGCCAAACAACTGGCCAAAGATGGACTTCAAACCATTCCCGTGTTTCGTTCAAGTACTTCCCGTATCAATGAGCGGCTTGATCTTTTCAACGAACTGTTCCGCAACCTGGAGCGTGGCTTCAGTATCGAAAATCTTGAGTACATCAATCTTTGCCTACCAAGACTCCTTGGAACATTCACTCACTTATCACAATACCGGGCTATCAATGAACAATTTACCAAAGACCCGATCAGTCAAGCTATCAATTTTATGCTTGAGAATATCAATGGAAAGTTCAAGCTTGAAGAACTCGCTACAGCGGTAAAATTATCTTCCTCACATTTTTCACGACTATTCCAGTCGCGTACCGGGCATTCTCCGATTGAATATTTTATCCAGCTTAAAATTCAACGTGCCTGTCGCCTGCTGGATTCCATCGATTTATCGGTGGCGGATGTAGCCCGTGAAACAGGCTTCGACGACCAATTCTATTTTTCACGTCAGTTCCGAAAAGTGATGAATATGTCTCCTACGGAATATCGAAAACGCTGAATGATAAAATCGTCTTTGCAAGAAAACGCCAAAATTGATCGACTATTCTAATCCCTCCAGGATCGGTTTTTCAAACTCAACCCATTTCTCATATCCTTTTTCACTCGGGTGAACACCATCAACAGTGAGTTCTTTTTCCATATCACCGTTTGCATCCACAAACTGAGTATACAAATCAATGACTTTGTAGTAACCTTTTGCCTCGTCTTTTTTGATTAATTGATTGACCTTGAGAATATCTTCTTTCAGATAATCCCTCCTTGTGGGCAATAATGTACTCACGTAAATTTTCGTCTCCGGCGATTTATGATGAATGACTTTGGTAATCTTCAGGATGTTTTTTCCAACGTAATCCGTTGAAGGAACGATCTTATCGTATTTAAACCGACCGCCTGCTTCTTGATGATGAATGGCAAACAGATCATTAATGCCGATCAGGATAAACACAGCTTTGGGTTTGAAATAAACGATTTCATCCAAGCGCTTTAACACGCCATCAGTAACATCCCCTGAAATTCCCCGGTTACGGATATGAGGCATACCAAATTTCTTGCTCCAATCGCGGCCTTTTTCCGTGATGCTGTTTCCAATAAAGACAATATCGCCAAATTCCAGGGGATCATTTTTAAACGCCTTGATACGCTGGGGATAGTGCTTTTGGGTCCAATCGTTTTGATATCGGGATACCGTTTTGGGATACAATTTGTCCTTTTCTTTGGCTGTAAGTTGCTTTGATTGCCCAATAGCGTTGAAACTAATTACGATTGCGATCAGGAAAAATAGTGTCTTTTTCATTGTCATAAGCTAATTCTGATTAAACCGCTAAATATACCAAATTCTGATTTTTGACTCCATTCATTTGCTTTCTTTAACTTCTAAGTTCCCTTCAAAGGTTACCTTACTATGAAGTATTTCCTTTTAAAAAACGAAATAAACCTATAATTCAATAATCTTTCTGAATTTAAATTGAACAAGTGATATCTATTCTTCAATGACCGAATAAAATAGATTAAATTATCAAATAGAATTCTCTATTGCTTTCAATACAATCATCTATTTAACTATTTTTCAATTATTTACAAATATTTAATTGTTAATAATGATAAAAAGATGTGAATATACATTGAGAGCATTAAAAAAATAAATACCTTGTAAATTATCTTCAATTAACAAGAACAATTACGATGAAATGAATGAATAAACATCGCCATTACCAGACAGTCACGAAAACAAAATAACACCGGCCTAAAAGAATTAAAAACACGAATGTGCTAAATAACTAAATTTCTAAAAATATTAAAATGAACACAAATTCAATGATCAGTTACACCGTCGAACTTCATCCAGGCGAGTTAGAAATGAGTGTCTCCATTCATATACCCGGAGACGTTTTAAACAAAGAGGAGAAACAAGTTTTACTTGAGTTGCCAACGTGGGTGCCCGGAGATTACGATTTTGAGCCTTATGGCAGGGATATTTTTTCAGTTCAGGCGAAGACCAATGAAGGCATAAAATTAAACGTTACGAGAAGAGGTTACAACGGCTACCTGATTGAAGCAAACGGTGAATCGATCGTTGTTACCTATGAAGCTTCTTGTTACGAACCGGATTTAGGCGATGCAATGGGGTTGGTCGATAGTGACTATGCTGTGTTGATGGGTACTCGTTACTTGTTTTTAACCGGCTATTTTGGTCCATGTTCTGTTGATTATATAACATCAAATACAGACTGGAAAATTCATCACCCGAGCGGTTCAGAACGTGTCGGGCAAACCAACACGTGGATTTATCCCAGCTTTGAGATCTTGTTGGACACGCCGGTTTGCTTTGGGAAATTCACTCTACTGGAGCGAGAGATCAGGGGAACTCCGTTTTACTTCGTTTTCGTGGATCAGGGAATCGGATTCGATGCCAGGGTCAATCAATTTGTTGACCAGGTGACATTGGCAACGGAGAAAATACATGAAGTGTTTGGTTTGTTCCCATTCTCAGATTACACCTTCGTGCTATCGTTAAATCCGCAGGCAGATTGGGGTTTGGAGCATTTAACGAGCAACATGAGTGGGCTCGGGCCTGAAGTATTTGTGGATGAAAACACGTATGCAACAGGCGTTAGAGTTTGTGCACATGAGTTATTTCACGCATGGAACGTACGAAGGCTAAGACCCGCGCCGCTAGGTCAACTAAGCCATCAATTAAGTTGTGGTAGTTTTACGGAGGGCCTATGGATGGCCGAAGGATTTACGAGGTATTATGAATTTTTGATTAGCGCACGAGCCAAAGCGTATTCGCCCGATCAGTTTTTTAGCGCCATTGCTGGCTACTACCAACATTTGACGCAGCAACCGGCCTATTCAAAAGTTAGCGCGACTGATTCTTCACTTGGCACTTACATGAATCACAGCAAGTACCCGGGGCGTGTAAATAATAGCATCGACTATTACGACAAAGGTATGCTAATCGCTTTTGGGATTGACGCTCGCTTGCGATCGGACAAAAAAGCTCAAAAATATACCTCTTTAGATGATGCCTTCAGAGCATTTTATTTGAAATTCTTTGGAAAAGGACAACAAGTTCCCAACGATTATGTCGGCTACACAACAGAAGATGTACTCAGCTTTTTCGGAGAAGTGCAAACAGGCTTGGGTGAAGTATTAGCCAAACAACTGAACGCCCCCAAAAACCTGGACACTGCCGTTCAATTTGAAGCAATCGGTTTTGATGTCGAGTGGGAAGATACCAAATACATCGGACTATTTTTCATGAATGACGGAGCGCCTGCCATTTATGGTGTTGGTGACACTTCTCCTGCTGGAGAAGTCGGTATTGCCCCGCTTGATGTCATCCAAACAATAAATGGATATGCTTACTCACAGAAAGGTCTGGAGTGGGCTGCAAGTCAAAGCGATCCCGTTCAACTAGAATTATTACGCGGCCATCGAAGGCTGACGTTTACCATCCATCCCAGGCCATTTAAGAAAATGAAGAACTTAATATGGAGAGGAACCACATCGCAGGCCAACGAAATTTCAAATTGGATGAATTGCGACTTTACCCCGAAGCAAGGAGATGTATTCCCGTTAAATTTCTACGATAATTTCCATGGAATAGAAAGTATGGTATAAACGAGCAAAGACTGCTAGATAAGACCACAAATAAGCAATTACAGTATCAATTTTCATTACAGACAGATTGAATACTAATTCACGAACTAAAAAATTAATGATGACTAAAAAACGAAAAGAGTATTCGCCAGCGGTTCTTAAGAAACCGGCTGATTATGGGATTTTAAAGCAATTGGAGGGAACGTGGGTCAATTACAACCCGAAGCAAAATGAGACTGGCTGGGGACTGCATACCACTTGCATGCCTTCTCCTGGAACGAATTCAGAAACAATCCCAGGTAAGTTTCATTTTCTTTGTGAAAATTACACCGAAGAGCTCACATTTACACTTGTCGAAGGGAGTGTTCGAAATCGTGGTGGTGCTAATGAGCAATTCACAGGTGCTGTTAAATATGATCAGGCCATAAACGACTTAAAGGGAAACCCTCTCCACGCTGAAGACGGCATGTACCTCTGGCTGGATGAACTTTACAATCATCCTGCAGATGACGAATCCATTATGACTGATATTGGATATCCTGAGCTTGCTGCCGGTGATGGCGCTGATGGTCCCAATTATATTCCTGCTTATTCCGTTTCCCGCAGCGGAACAATTCCTCATGGAAGTACAATTTTATTGTTTGGCAAGGATACTCAACATGATGGAAAACCAGATTTTCCAACCGGGGCTGCTGCATGGGATCCAAACTTTTTGGCCATTTCACCAAGTATGGGATTGGCTGGAACAACACCTGATACTCCAATTGACCTTGACAAACCGGCACCTGCCTGGGTTCATGACCAAAGCTTGCCGGAACGGGATCCCAGCGGAAACCGGACCTATACCCAGCGCATCCTTGCACATGAGTTATACACATATTCCGTACGACCCGATTTACGTCTGCGTGATGTACTCAAAAGTCAGGACGTTAAAAGCTACACATTGATCAACATGTCAACAAAAGAGACGGGCGGTCCACAAGGTGGCGTTTTAAACAATCCTTTTGTGACACGATTTACGCCAGTTCATGAAATGAATCTTCGGTTGTGGATTGAAACCATCGTTGAAAACGGAGTTGAATTGCTTCAGTTGCAATACGAGCAGATTCAGTATTTCGAGTTCCAGTTTGGCACAGACGGAGGTACTACCCGTTGGCCTCATATTCAAATCAATACCCTTCGGAAGAAGAAGTAATCCCTGTCTCAACAACCTCTAAAAGTTAAAAATCATTCAACCTACAAATTGAATGGCTTTTAACTTTTACCCGATCGAAGCAACGCTTTTATTTTTTTGCACCTGTTTCCGTAAATCACAAATAGCACTCTTCTAATTTATTGAAAAAGACAACTCATTGCTGAGAAAAAAACTTATTAGCAAAGGAGTCTGTTCTACCTATTGAAAGTGAAATATTACTAAAGAAAAATTCTATGAAAGTTTTAATTATTGGAGCAAACGGAAAAATTGGAAGAATCCTTTCACAAAAGTTGGCTGCCTCTGACAACCATAAACCGACCGCTTTTATCAGAAAAGAAGAACAGCGTGCTTACTTTGAAAAAATTGGTGTCCCAGTAGTCGTTGGAAGTCTTGAGCACTCAGCAGAAGAACTTGGCAAGGTCGTCAAAGATTTTGATGCCATTGTTTTTACGGCAGGATCTGGTGGTAAAACGGGTTTCGACAAAACCCTGGAAATCGATCTTGATGGTGCCATCAAATCAATCAACGCAGCTCAAAAACAACAAGTGAAGCGCTTTATCATGGTCAGTGCTTCGCATGCAGATGACCGGTCATATTGGGGCCAGTCGAGCATAAAACCTTATTACATTGCCAAACATTACGCAGATAAAGAACTCTCCGGAAGTGACCTGGATTTCACCATTTTGCGGCCGGTACGACTGACTGATGAACCGGAAGTCGGAAAAGTGAAAATGCTTGCGAAGCCAACCGATTTAGAACGCGAAATTCCACGAATTGCTGTTGCAGAAACGATTGCAACAATCCTGGACGACAAAGCGACATATGGGAAAATCATCGAAATGAGTCGTGGCGAAGACATTATCGCAATGGCTTTGAAGAAAATTTGCTCCTAGAGAGACGCTATAAGCCCCCGTATTTTGGAGAGTTTTTGTTTTTGGAAAATAACATTCTATTTTTTACGAAAAGTCATCCAGTCCCAGACGTTGCTAGGTTGATGTTGACCATTCGTAAGTTTCAGGTCTACACCCATTCCCACGGTATAGTCACATTTTTCTAATGAAGCAATCTGAATTAAAGTCGTTTTGTGAAGTTCGGGTGCCGTATAATTCACATGCAAAGTGTTGCTGATCGGTGTGCAACCATCGCAAACTCCTCCAATCATTTCCTGGATATCAGTTCAGACAACGCCCATCTCATTTGAAGTTTTTGACATTAGCTTATAGGCTTCCAGCATATTTTTCGCTATTATTTACTGCAGAACAACCAAACTATTCAAGTATTCTTCCAGGTTAGTGTACCCATCATTATTTTGATCTAATTTTCCATCAGCACCATTTTCCGGATTCAGGCCATGGGCTTTCTCCCATCGATCGGGCATGCCATCATGATCGGTATCTTTAGGCGGAGTCTTGCTTTTTAAAGTAGGCCAGCCGCCAACTTGTTCCACAGAATCAATGATGCCGGTGCCGTTCATTCGTTCCACACCAGCAACCTGCCCCAGAACGCGTAATTCCTGGGAGTCACGATGCGGCGCAATCACGCCAACATTTTGCATGACATCCTGATAAGCTTTTTCTGCCGACTCTGTTTTGGTTTTCACAATTTTAAAAGGTTGATTTTGGCGAATCACCTTCGGATCGGTGCCTTTCTCCCACTCCACTGCATACTTCCAATTGTCTTTCAAAGCGTCTGGATACCCGACAACTTCATTATCAGCGATGTACCATTTGGCATCAAAACCATACTTCTGAGCATTGTCAATACGCACCAATCGATGCAGAATTTCTTTGTGGGTGACAGGACCGGGTTTGTAATAATTTCCAACGAAATTGATCGAACCCGGCTTTCCGTCACAAGACCGATGACCGTAGTTAAAAACAACGTTATTGCGGAAATCCATGTCTTCCGTCATTGATTGATTATTGCCAGCCACACTTGGATTTCGCCCTGC
Organism: Sunxiuqinia sp.; assembly: GCA_035266925.1. Taxonomy (GTDB): domain Bacteria; phylum Bacteroidota; class Bacteroidia; order Bacteroidales; family Prolixibacteraceae; genus Sunxiuqinia. The sequence goes on from DATFMO010000252.1 coordinate 7,340, forward strand.
CGCGTCAGCAATCAGGTTGTGCAAATAAGAAGCACGCTTACCACCCAGAGATGCGCCATAACCATGCGGCCCTTTTTCATGCACCGAATGATTTAACGGCTCAGCAATCATACACCACTGCATCGTAATGTTTTCGGTATTGTGCCAGGTATTCACACCTTCATCTACCGTCCAACTCACCGTGCAGTGATCAAGAATAACATTTTGGCTGTTACGTACTTCAATGCCATCAATTTCTGACCCGATCATACCAGAGCCAATTCCCGGACGAATTCGCAAACAGCGAACAATCACATCGTGTGACTGGATATGCAACGGAAAGTTTTTCAAACAAATGCCATCTCCCGGTGCGGTTTGACCAGCAATGGTGATAAATGGATTGACAACGGTCAACATTGACTTCAGTTCGATCGTTCCGGAAAGGCGAAACACGACTGTTCGTGACCCGGAGCTTTCAATCGCTGCCCGAAAACTTCCCGAACCCGAATCATTCAGGTTGGTTACCGCAATGACCTTCCCTCCCCGTCCTCCGACAGAAAAAGCCCCAAAGCCTTCCGCAGTGGGAAAAGCCAATTGCTGCCCCATCACGCTTATGCTGACGAACAAAGACAAAAACAGTAATTGGTGCCTCCTCGTAAAAATATGTTTCATGATTTATTGGTTGTTGGTTTGAATTGGTTGTCCTGTCAATTAATATTGACGAACGGTCGCGACATGTCGTGGCCCTGCAATGGTCTCAATATCTTCCTCATCAATGAACTTGGTGCGTTACTTTTTTCCACAATTCCTGCAGCTTATCGAATCCATGAATAGCGTTGGCTGGTAAATTCTCCCCATTTTTACCGAACACAAACATGGCATCGTAAGGCTCAATCGTGACATTCGATTCGTCAATTTGTCCGTTTTCATCTTCTATTTTTCGAAGATCCAAGCCTAAATATTTCGCCATAAACGGATACATTGCCAAGCGTTTGGATTCGCCGTAGTTGTGCCTTTCATTCACCAAATGAACATTTTGCACGTTCTCTTCTTTTCCGAACAACGCATACACTTCTTGTAAATAAGGGAACTCAATTTCTGGAACGTGTGATGTCCAATCGTGACCATCGGAAATGACCAACTGAGGGTCAGGAGCAGCCATCGCAGCAAATTCGGCATTGTTGGTTCCGCCACCACACAAATGAACGGGCTGTCCACTTTCCCCGGGACACCCACCATAGAAATAAGATGAAACCATTACCACAGGAACACTCACTTTGATGCGATCATCCAAAGCAGTAATTAGCAACGTTTCTGTACCACCACCAGAGCCTCCGGTCATACCAACCCGGCTTTTATCCGCATGTTTCAGCGACAACAAATAATCCAAAATACGCATACTGTTCAAAGCCTGAATAGATTGTGTCAGGCTGCGTTTGTGATCTTCTGATTTAAATTGAAGTTGGGATTCCCCCCAGGCGAACAAGTCGTAACTCATGACCATGGCGCCCATCCTGGCGAGGTTGGCACAGCGAATTTGCTCGCTCTTCCGATAACGTCCATCTTTAAAATGACCATTCGGCGTCAGAATGACCGGAATCTTTCCCTTCACTTTTGCCGGCTGATACAAAGAACCACAAACATACAATCCGGGCAATGTTTCAATCGCCATATTTTCGATGGTGTAACCATTCATTTTCCGCTTGTTGGTGATGATTGGCTCGCCCCCCGGACTTTTGGGCATCGGTGAAAGCTGAAGCGCTTCCATCATACATTTACGCAATTGTTTTCGCCGCACTTTAAAAGCCGTGGAATCGGTGTACAATGAAAGTAATCGTTGTAAATCTTTACGCCCTTCTTCAACTGGCCGGCGAGAGTAACGGAACTTGGTTATTTTATAGCTGCCGTCATCCTGCTTTTCATATACATAGTCGAACAAGCCGAGGATTCCCATCAGCGTTGTTTTCAAGTCACTGCGAAAACGCCAGTCTGCGTACGGCACCACTTTGTCTTTTACCAAATCATTGGAATAATCCAGCTTAACGCTAAAACGGCTTTCCACTTTATCCAGGGTTTCCTTCAAACTTTTTTCGTAATGCGTATCTGCATTTTGTGCTTTTCCCGTTAGGATGCCCACCATGCAAAACAGGATGATGGATGCGATGTATTTCATGATTAAAATTTTTATCGTTTCCATTGAAACATACCAATATAATCTTTTCAACAGTAACCATTTGCGGCGCATGAAATAGTGAAACTTTTATAAAATAAAATGAATGCGCCTTATGAATTATTGCATTAAATTCCGAGGCGTTTCCCCGGGCTATTGTTGTCTCGCCGCTTCAGGGCTTCTTTAAAAATTCAATAATGGTAAATCATGTGACAATCTAAATGTTTTTCCAAAGCTATTTAAAAAGTGGCAAGCAAGTGATCGTTTTAGATGAATTGCCACGATCACATACTCTTACACTCTTACTCTTCCGGCCATTTTTCGTTTACGATCGGTGTTGTTTCCAGTTTCTTTGGATCGATCACAACGTGCTTAATGCGTTGACGGCGCCAGGTATACACAATGTGCACCAAACCATCGGATGTTTGAATGACAGCCGGGTAAGAGTATTGGCTGATCTCAGAATCTTCCAAAACCAATGCTGCTTCCCAATGTTTGCCATCTTTTGAAACGGCAACATTCAGCGGTGTCCGATAACCTTTCGGCGCGTTGGCGGGCGTTTTTACATGGTTGTAAACCAACAATTGGGTGCCGTCTGCCAGGCTCACACCATCAATTCCGGAATTGTTGCTTGGCAATCCTGATGGCTGCATCAGGTTCCAGGATTCTCCGTTATCGAACGACCAGGAAGAACTGATCACGCGATTCCGGGTGCGGCTCAATGCCTGTAGACTTCCATCTTTATATGTTAAAATCGTGGGTTGAATGGCGTTGAAAATTTTTCCGTCATTAATGGGGTCAGTCATAGTCCAGGTTTTGCCAAAGTCTTTGGTCATCTCAAAATGTACTTTCCAGCCATGACCTTCAACACTTGAGCCACACAACAATGTTCCGTCTTTTAGCAATATTGGTTTATTTTTCACCGGACCAATGTAGCCTTTGGGCAGCGCTTCTGCTTTCGACCAGGTTTCGCCGCCATCTGATGACCGTTTCATCATGCCCCACCATTCTGATGGTTTTGGTCCTACTTTGTAAAACAAGAGCAAATCGCCACCGGGAACCTGATACAAAACAGGGTTCCAGCTTGGGTATCGCAAAGTATCGTTTTGCACACCATCGGCCACTTTTACAGATGGTGTCCATTTGCCATCTTTTTTGTGGCTCAGGTAAATACACACATCTGGGTTGCGTTCACGCGTACCACCAAACCAGGCAGCAACCAAGCCATTGGGGGTTTCCGCAATCGTTGCAGAGTGGCACGACGGATACGGCGCCTTCGTGTAAATGAATTCATCCACCATGATGCCCTTGCGCCAACGGCTACTATTTTTTTCTGTTTGAGCCTGCACCAAACAAGTGGTGAATAACAACAAAGCTAAAGTCATTGTGATATTTCGCATAGTAATCTGTTTTGTTATGATTCTGAAAAAGTTACTGGATAATTAGTCATTAGTCATTGTGGTGTTGTCAAATAGTCAATTGTGCACCGTGACTGGACACTGTGGCTTTTCCACCTATTTCCCCGATTTTGCTTTTTCAGCTTTGATCTTATTGACAAAGTCTTTATACAACTGGTGCCAGTTGCGACCATGCTTGTTCAGGTAATCTTCATTCTTAGTTTTATAAATTTCAAAAATGGCTGAAATCTCTTTCATATTTTTGAAGTCAACCGCCTGCTCACGAGCCTTTTTTAGGTTCTCCATGATGACAGACTCCTCTTTGGCTGTCAAGTCTGGAACAATGGCTTTGTAACCCCGCATGGTGAAATCGAC
>DATFMO010000253.1:0-5880 GCA_035266925.1 Sunxiuqinia sp.
CTTGCTCCCATCAAAAATCATAAAAAGAGAAAGGTATGATTAGAGTTGCTATTAACGGATTTGGCCGGATCGGACGACTGGCCTTTCGCAGAATTCAGGAGAGTGCGAATATGGAGGTTGTCGCTGTGAATGATTTGAGTGCACCTTCAATGTTGGCCTATTTGTTAAAGTACGATTCCATTCAAGGAACATTCAATGCCGAGATTTCACACACGGACGACGCATTGAAAGTAAACGGAAAATCCGTTGCTGTTTATGCGGAACGGGTTCCTGAAAATTTGCCTTGGGAAAAACACCAGGTGGATGTGGTTTTGGAATGCACAGGCTTTTTTGCTTCCAAAGAAAAGGCATCGGCACACGTGAAAGCCGGAGCAAAAAAGGTGATTATTTCAGCTCCGGCGGGGGCAGATTTGAAAACCATAGTGTTCAACGTCAACCATGATATTTTAGAACCATCCGATGAAATCATCAGTTGCGCATCTTGTACAACCAACTGCCTGGCACCAATGGCGAATGTGCTCAACGAAAAATTTGGCATTGTCGCCGGGCAGATGAGTACCATCCACGCCTACACGAATTCGCAACCGTTGATGGACACGCCTGACCCGAAAGTGAATTACCGGAAATCAAGAGCCGCTGCCAACAACATTGTTCCTTATACAACAGGAGCAGCCAAGGCGATCGGACTCGTCATTCCCGAATTGAAAGGAAAACTGGATGGCTCATCACAGCGGGTTCCTGTGGCTGCCGGTTCCGTGGTTGAATTGTACACCATCCTGGACCAATCAGTTTCCGTGGAAACAATCAATAAAGCGATGAAGCAAGCATCCAACGAGTCGTTTGGCTACACCGAAGATGAAGTTGTGTCTGGCGATATCATTGGTATTGGATACGGATCATTGTTCGATGCCACACAAACCAAGGTGGTCGCCACCGGTAACCAGCAATTGGTGAAAACCGTTTCCTGGTACGACAACGAAATGTCATTTGTATCGCAGATGGTGCGCACAACAGCGTATTTGGGGTCTTTATGACAGAGGTAGCGGAATTTTACGAATGATACCCTGAAAGGGTGTAACAATAATAGCCCGGGTTAAGCGATCCCGATAACTATCGGGAGAGCGACACCCCGGGTTTGATGAATTACAAAGTTAATCGTCCGCGATGATTCGTTGATCAAGGCATCTTCATCTTTGCGGACGGAATATGGAAAGTGTTGATGGAGGCAATAAATGAAAATAGAAATACTTTGCAGTACATTAAGGCTGGCGGTTGTTATGGAGAGTTACAGTAAAACGTAAACGGACGAAGTAATCTTTTGATTTTCCTTCGTAGAGATTGGTTCTCCGGCAGCTGCCGGATCACAATGACGGCAAAAATCAAACTAGCGCCGACTTAAAACTTCTCCGGTAATCTGCCGGAGTGGTTTTAAAATGACGCAGAAAAATACGTCGTAGAGTATCAGCGCTTCCCAGTCCACATTCGCCGGATATTTCTTCCAGCGTTAAGTTAGATTCTTCCAATCGGCGACGTGCCGTTTCCACGCGTAACTTTTCCAGATACTTGGCTGGTGTGATGCCCGTTTCACGATAGAAAACACGGGCAAAATTACGCGGGCTCATGGCCACCTGTTCAGCCATTTGTTCAACATTCAGTTTGTCATTTAGGTGTTCCGGAATCCAGTCGAGCAGTTCCTGGATTGGTTGATAATCGACTTCCTGGTGGTTCAAAGCGACACTGAATTGGGACTGATTTCCGGGGCGTTTCAGGTAAAGCACCAGCGTGCGTGCAACCTGCAACGCAAGTTCACGGCCAAAATCTTCTTCGACCATGGCTAGCGCCAAATCCATGCCGGCAGAAATGCCAGCTGAAGTATAAACAGAGCCATCTTTCACAAAAATAGGATCGGGATCAACCTCAATCTCCGGGTAGTCATGTGTCATTTTAGCACATAGTTGCCAGTGGGTGGTGGCTTTCTTACCATTTAAAATTCCCGCATTAGCCAACATGAATGCGCCGGCACAAACCGATCCCACCCGGCGGATGTTTTGCCAGTTGGCACGGAGCCAGTTGAGAGCAACCTTGTTTTCCCGTACTTCAGGAATATTGGGATAGCCGGCAACGAGCAAGGTGTCGATGGGATAGGAGATTGATCTGAATGAGCCTTCAGTAATAATGGGCAGGCCTGTTGAGGTAATCACCTGTTGCTGGTCATCCAGGGCAACCACATGAATTTGATAGGCATCGGGACTGGTTGTGTGATTGTTCTTCAGTTGAATATTCGCTCTACCAAAAACATCAACTGGCCCGGCTACATCCAAAATAGACGTTTGTTGGGGTGCCAAAATGACGATGTGTTTCGCTTCTTGTCGACCTGTTATTTTCATATCGTAATTTAATTAGAGAATTAAATATACACGATAAAAGTTTGTCTGTTATGCCAATTATCCGACAATTACAGACAAAATTAATTTTGTGATTAAGTTGAGGCTTTGTTTGGCTTATCTTGGAAAAATCATCTTGTTAATATAGATATCCTGAAAATTGGGATTGCCTTCCAGGTTGATGTGGCGGGTTTTCGACAGGATTTCCTTTGTCAGTTGTTGGTTTTCGTATAAAAACAATTTCGCACCAATGAGTGCCGTGTTTCCCATTTTGATGATCTTTTCCGGTTCGGTTTCAATCATTCCGGCCGAAACAACATGTTCAAGATTGATGTAGCTGCCAAATCCTCCGGCAATGTAGATTTGATCAATATCGTTCACCTTGATCTCCAATTCCTGCGATAAGATTTCAAGTCCGGCAGCAATGGCGGCTTTGGCTAGCTGAAATTCATGAATATCTTTTTGTGTCAGCAGCACTTTTCCGGAAATTGATACTGATTGTTCTTCAGAATTGATTTCTCCGAAGATTCCAATTTTGTCTTGTTGGCGAAGCAGGGCGATGGCATCAATCAACGCGCTTCCGCAAATTCCTTTGGGTGTTGTGTTGCCTATGACAGTAGCCTTAAATTCTCCATCGATCAATTCAAGTGATGAAATGGCTCCGGTCACTGCCCGCATCCCCATGGAGATGTTGGCCCCTTCAAAGGCCGGACCGGCAGCAGTGGAGGCACAAACAATCTGTTGGTTGTTCCCGATGACGATTTCACCATTGGTCCCCAGGTCGATCAACGCGGTGTATTTCTCATTTTGATGCAACTTGGTGGCAGCGATTCCGGCGAGAATGTCACTGCCCACAAAACTTCCGATGGAAGGCATAAATTGAACCGGTCCATGACACGGAAATCCCCATCTCAATTGTTGAAGATCGTATTGTTGAATGCTCGAATTGTCAATCTCAAACGGGTATTGCGAAAGCGGAGCGACATCCAGTTGGCTGAAGATTCGCTGCATGGCTGTATTGCCAACAAGGATAATCTGATCAAGCACGACATTGTGTTTCGCCAACATCGCTAAAATCATTTTGCCCACCGTCTCCCGGATTGACCGGGCCATTTGCAGGGCTTTGCCATCCAGGCATGCCTGAATTCTGGATATTAAATCAGCTCCATATTTTACCTGTGGATTTACCTGTGTCTCAACAGCCAATACCTGCGCTGTCAGCAGATCGATGAGTTGAGCAACCAGTGTTGTAGTTCCCAAATCGACAGCCACCCCAAAACCTTTTCTGGGTGTGAATTCAAAGTCCGTTTCATCGGCTAGAATCAGGTGGCTGAACTGCTCTACCTCCAGGATGATATCGCTGGTGCATCGACTCATGCAAGCCAGACGCCAATTCGATTCCAGTTTCAATTCGTCAAGTTTTTGCTGATGTTGAGGAGTGGTCTCAATTTCACCGGATAATAACTTGACTTTGCATTTGCCGCAAGTTCCTTTTCCGCCGCATGGAAATTCAATGCCGAACTCATGCAGCACATCAATGAGCGGAGTCTGGTCATTCATTTTGAAGGTTTTCCCAAGCGGGTGTAGACGTACGGTATGCTGCTTCATGAATTGGGTTGAAATTCTTCTTTAAAAGTATCCAATTTTGGAATGATGAAAAAGCCATTATTCAGTTTGGCTCATTATTTTTTCAAATTTGGTGGCGGACGCGTGGTGTAAATCATTCGTTTCAAAAATCACGACTAGTTCGCTGTTCTTCTGTGCGGAATCTGGTTTCAGTTGATAGTCTGAAAGTGTATAGTTCAGCAGTTGCCAACCAGAATCGGTATTCAGTACACCTTTTGCCCGGATGATCGATTCATCATTTTGAATGGTTTCAATTAGTCGTTTTAGCTTAACTTTTTGATTTGCAGGAACAGAAAAACTTCTTTCGTGGTAAGTTGATGGCTGGTGGCCATTCAATGGGAAAAACAAACCTGGCTTATTGGATTGAGAGTCTGATTTTTTGGAGTTCAAATTCATTAAATCGTCAAGCGAAAGTTGTTTGTTTGCGTTGAGATGAGCCGTTTTGTCAGGAAAATTCGTTTGAAAAATGGCTAGTTGATCTGCGATTTCATCCTGATCCAGTAAATCAGTTTTACTGAAAACAATTTTGTCGGAGAAATGAATCTGTCGTTTGTACAACGGATTGATCTGAAGGCGATAATTCCCGATTGTCGTCATGTCCACCAAGCAAACAGATGGCATCAGCTTTAAGCGATCCTGCCCGTTGACCAAGGTTTCAACTTCATCGACACCACCCAAGCCACTTGGCTCAATAAGGATCCGGTCAAAGGTTGATTCCTGAACAATCTGCTTAAGTTGAGTACCCAAATCATCACGTGAGGAGCAACAAATGCAACCGCCGGCAATCTCGTAAATGGGCGTATGTTTCTGCCCCATAGTTTTTAATGTTGCAGAATCGATCGCTATTCTTCCAAACTCATTAATGACAATTGCCCAGTTTTCTTCCGCTGGCTTTTTCTCCAAAAGTTGAAGCATGAATGTCGTTTTCCCTGCCCCCAGAAAACCGGTGATGATATGCGTTGGTAGATTGGTCATTGAACATTAGATAATTGGTCCCTAGTCATTGGATAATTAGTAATTACTGCCAAACAGGGAAAGAATAATCCCGCCCCGAACGATCGGGGTGATCCGGGATCTTTATCGAACTTGGAAAGCACTCTTTGGGATGATCCAGATTGGCTGAAAGATTCCTGCTTTCGCAGGAATGGTGGCGTTGTCGCTGAGTGTTTACTTTCTCCCTTTCTCATTTTCACACTTTCTCCCCCTCTTGACAGACAAAGCGCTTAGCGCATTGAAAACTGCCTACTGCGACTGCGACTGATCACTTTTTCACAGCCCATATTCACTCAGAATAAACTTGCTTTGATCAATCATGGGCAACATCATTTCCACGAAATCACTTTCAGCATTGGGAATGCTGTTCAGGTCGTCGCGGAGGATGGGCAGGTAGGCTGTTTCCATTTCAGACAGCACCATTTTCCCGGATGACAACGCTTCTTCAATAATGTCCAGTGCTTTCAATGCCCCGTTTTTCGCGTTGGCAACATAGGAGTCTCCTTTGATCAATTCCTGCGAAATTCGAATTACATTTTCCGGTGAAAGAATGAGTGCTTGTGGATCGGTGTAAATATCGGAATCGACCATCAATTGCTGGAGTACATGGCTGTTTTGATCGCCTCGTTTGATGGCGGCGTTCATCAGCCGGACATCGTACTCCAGTTGTTCCAGGTAAGCTGTTGGTGCCATACCCGAAAGCAACTTGATGTTTTGTACGGATTCGTTGCTCCACAAGTCCGTGCAGGCGCATGCAATGTTGCCAATTGGGCTGAAGTGCGCACAGGCCGCTGTTTTCCCTTCCATCGAAATGGGGATTCCCGTAATGGCTTTCAGGAAAGGTCCTTCGTAGCCACAATCTTTGTCAGGCCCTACG
>DATFMO010000254.1:0-4437 GCA_035266925.1 Sunxiuqinia sp.
GGAATTGGTTCACCGTCTTTGCTGGTTACCTGCCCCGCCACTTTTGATATGTTTTGGGTAGCTGTTGATGAAATATTCCGGTTACTCAAGGCAATTTGACGGTTGTTAACTTTGTACGTGATGTCAGTTTTCTCAAAAATGCGATCCAAAATTTGCGTCACCAGCATATTGTCACAATTAATATTCACATCCTGCGACACATCAACTTTGGTTGCATCATACATGAAATACAAATCTGATTTGTTTTCAATTTCCTTCAAGACATCTTTGATTGAGGAATTGTGCATTTTCAAGCTCATGCGACTGTTTTGTGAATAGCTGCCAATGGCAAATGTTTGAGCGATCGTTACGAATAGTACAAAAAGTGTAGTTCTCATTTTCCTACAAAATTTTGATTGCCAGATCGCATACCAACCCGGCATCAATGGATACTGATTTTTTTTCATAAATTTGTTTTGATTTGGATTAACGATTCAAATTATTTTGCCTATCATGACCAATGAACCAGGCAAAAGATGGAAGGGGATGTTACCAGCATCTCCTTTTTTTGTTTTGTTAGTTAGTTTATCATAGGCACAAATGTTTTTCGGATTTTTAGTTCGTACTTAAAATGACTTCTTTCTGACTAGTTAGGTTATTTCCTTTTATGATTTGATAATGCACATGGCATGCAAAACTGATTGATTTCAAGATATCTTCCAGTGTTTCGTCTTTGATGGTAGCTGTAAAAACCGAGTTGAAAATTTTAGGGTCTTTAACAATGATGTTGACATTGTAGCGCCGTTGAAGTTGCGGAATGACCTCTGCCATTGGATCATCCCTGAAAATTAAAATACCATCTTTCCACGAAATGAATCGTTTCGGATTCACTTTCTTTCGTGCCACCTTTCCCGATGAAGGATCAAATTGTGCCATTTCTCCCGGATTGAGTTCGTAGTGTGATTCCCGGATTTTGGTATTATGCATGATTACTTTTCCCCGTTCCAGAACCACTTTAATTTCATGATCTTCCGGATAAGCGCTCACATCAAACCGGGTTCCAACAACTTTTACTTCCAGGTTTTTACTGAATACTTTTAAAGGAAGGTGCTTATTTTTTGTCACCTGGAAAAATGCCTGTCCAGTCAACTGAATCTCCCGGTTATTCACGTCAAAGTTGTTATTGTATTTGATGGTTGAACCAGAATTCAGCCACACTACAGAAAGATCGGGAAGAATGACCTTTGATATTTGACCATTTTCAGCAATGGCAGTAGTAAAATGAGTTCCAGATGCTAATTGGCTGATAAAATTGGGGCTCGTGTAAAAAAACAGACTCGACAAGCCGACAGCCAAAATGAAAACAGCCGCATATCTCCAAAAATTTAAAGCCCGAACACGGCCCTTGGATTTTCGATTCTCCAGTTGCTCTTTGAAATCCAGGTACAATTTTTCCTTTTGATAGTCTGGCATTTTTTTCTGTGAAGAGGCTAAAGCCCAGGCATTCTTCAATTTCCCAAACTCTTTTTTTGATTCCGAGTCCTGATCCAGTTGAGAAAGTAGTTCTTCTTTGTGGTCTTTCCCCAGCTGACCGATCAGCAGATTGAGTATGTCGTTGACGTTTTTCATAAGTGTGCTTCATAATATTAAAGCACAAAAGGTGAAATACCCTAGTTCATTTTTTCAAAAAAAAGAACGGAAAAACTTCAAGACACTGATATACAATAATTTAAAAATTACCTTTCTTGCTGAAATTAATTCATAAACAGGAAGGTCAATAAAGGAAGGTAGTCTTTTAACGCTTTGCGGAAGATTTTCAACGCTTTGGTCATCTGCCCCTCAACGGCCTTGACGGAGATACCAAGTTCTGTAGCAATCTCCTTGTTCTTCTTGTTTTTAAAACGACTCATTTTAAAAATGATTCGGCATTGTGGTGGCAACTCATTCAGCGTTTCTTCAATGATCTGTTCAATTTCTTCAAAAATGAGGTTGGAAGTATCCAGCATTCCTAAAGCATCCAGGTTAATTTTCAACTCCTGTTCATCGAAGTCACCAGCATGAAAAAGGGTTTGTTTGTAGCGTTGATCTCGAAGTTTATATAGGCAATTGTTTTTGGCAACCGTGAATAGATATGCTCCAAGGTTGGTGTCATCGCGGAGTTCTTGACGCTTGTCCCACAAAACCATCAAGGTTTCCTGGATGATGTTTTCAACGATATCCGCATGAGAAATATACTCGTAGATGAAATAATACAATCGCGAAACGTACTGATTATAAATAACTTTAAACGCCGCCTCATCTCCAGACCGAATTTTATCAAATAAATATTTCTCACGCTCATCCATGTATCACCAAGCATTTCCAAAGGATATCGATCAAATTTACTAAATGAAAAGCAATCAGTTCGTTTTTGAGACAATATTCAAACGACAGTTCATTGTTAACTCTTAATATCATTTTACAAACGTTATCTAAAAATAATGCTAATTTGTATAAAAATTGTTTTATTTTAAGGACAACCTTATTTTTATCGATCTGCATCCTATGAATCTCGTATTTTTAACACTAACTCAAAATGCAGCCTTACTGGTATCACTATCCATTTTATATGGATTGTTAACCAAAGTTCGTAGGATCAATTCATCCTATTTCAAAGTTTTACTCGGCATCTTATTTGGATTCATCACCATTGCGGGAATGAATATGCCAATTCTGATGCAACCCGGAATTATATACGATGGTCGCTCAGTCATTCTTGTTTTGGCCGGCTTGTTTGGTGGCCCGTTGGTTTCTGTTATTTCGGTTGTAATCACTGCGGCTTATCGGATTTACCTGGGAGGAATTGGCTTAATACCGGGCCTTTCAACAATTATCTTGAGTGCAGTTATTGGCCTTCTTTTCAGAAAGATTTACAAGAACGAACCCAAAAATGTTTCGGTGTTGATGCTTTGGGTGATTGGGCTAATCACTCATGTTTTTATGCTGGGGTCACAACTGCTTATGCCTTGGCCGATGGGCCTCGAAGTCATTCAAGAGATCTGGTTACCGGTCATGATTGTACTACCCATTGCGACCTTAATCATCGGGTTACTTTTTCGAACGGAAGAAAAACGGATATTAGCGCTCAGAGAGATCAAAGAAAGTGAAAAGCGTTTTCAAACACTGACCGAAAATTCTCCCGTGGGTATTTTCAGAGCCAGACCCGATGGGTTCACAACCTACGTCAACCCAAAGTGGTGCGAACTGAGCGGCATGTCACCTGAAAAAGCACGTGGTTACGGGTGGACAAAATTGGTTCATCCGGATGACCTGAAGGAGCTGATGGCAGGTTGGAAAAATGCCACAAAAAGTCAACAAAATTCAAAAGCAGAATACCGTTTCCTTCGAGAAGACGGACAAACGATTTGGGTGACTGGCGAAGCTGTTTTAGAATTCTCCAATGATGGTGAATTTATTGGATACATCGGTACCATTTCGGATATCACCAAGCGGAAGCTTGCCGAACAAGCGTTACGTGACAGTGAAAAAAATTATCGAAACCTCTTTGAAAAAGACACCGCTATAAAATTGATGCTGGATCGGGATAGCGGTGATATTATTAACGCCAACAAGGCTGCCGTCCAATTTTTTGGCTGGCCGGTTGAGCAGCTGAAAACGATGAATATCGAGCAAATTAGGTTAGACAATCATTCGGGCGTTATTCCTTTAAATATCGAAGACGAACACAGTAACATCCACACAGAATATCAGCATAGAATAGCCGATGGCACCGTCCGCCATGTTGAAGTATTCACCAGCAGAATTCTTTTCCAGGGGAAAGATTGTCTGCATGAAATTATCCACGATGTTACCGATCAAAAAAGAGCTGAAGAAAAGGTAAATTTACTCAGCAAAGCGATTGAGCAGGGTCCGGCAAGTATTATGATTACCGACGCCACAGGCCAAATTGAATATGTCAACCCTAAATTTACAGAGACAACCGGCTACGGTTATCATGAAATTATTGGCCAAAGTCCGAACATACTCAATTCGGGTGAGCACTCCCCTGTTTTTTACCAACAGCTGTGGGATACGATTAAATCCGGGAAAGATTGGGCCGGAGAAATTCGTAACAAGCGAAAAGACGGCGAAATATACTGGGAAAGCGAACTGATTTCACCAATTGTGGATCAGGAGGGAAATATTACCAATTTTATTAGTATCCGGGAAGACATCACCGAGCAAAAACGGATGATTAAAGAAGTGTTACTTGCCAAAGAGAAAGCCGAGGAAGCTGAACGTTTAAAATCTGCTTTTGTGGCTAATATGAGTCATGAAATTAGGACCCCGTTGAATGCGATTCTTGGCTTCACCACTATGATCACATCGAACAAAAAACTCACACCCGAAGCCTATCAGCGTTATTCATACATCATTAATAAAAGTGCGGAAGGGCTACTGCAAATTATCAATGACATT
>DATFMO010000255.1:0-15901 GCA_035266925.1 Sunxiuqinia sp.
CATCAGCCCATTTCCATCTTTCAAGTTTCCTTTCCAAACGGCATTCGCTTTGTTTACTTTCATAACTGTTAAAAATTTCTTGGTTTTAGATTTCTAATCGTAAAAAATCAAGTCCTGTGCCGTAAATCGTCCTTCGCTAGAATACGACAAACCAGACGAACACTAATACTCTAATAACAAAGATATTAAACAATTGGATTTTATAATCTTTTAAAATTTAAAAGTTTAACTAACCTCATCGGCCAAAATTCTGCTGGGGTGAAAAATCCACAGTTCTACAAACGTCTACAAAATAGTTACCCAATCATTTGAAGTCGATCACTCTGGGAATGATCACCCAATGCCGCAATGCCCATGAATTTTGTGTAATTTGCAAGGTAATTGCAGTAATTTGGATGCTCATAAAACAAGAGATTCTATGTTATCATTTGACAAAAATATTGGCCTCTATACTGATCATTATGAGTTGACCATGGCCCAAGGCTACTTCTTAAGTAACCGTCATCAAACGCAAGCCTGCTTTGATTATTTCTACCGTAAGAATCCCTTTCATGGTGGATTTGTCGTTTCCTCTGGGTTATCTTCTGTCCTTGAATTGATCCAAAACTTTCAGTTTGATTCCGATGCTTGTGACTATTTGCTCTCGGTTGGATTTAATAAGCAGTTCGTTAATTATCTGAGTCATTTTTCATTCCGTGGTTCCATCCATGCTGTTCGCGAGGGAGAAATTATTTTCCCCTATGAACCTATTTTGCGTGTTGAAGGCAACATCCTGGAAACGCAGCTTGTTGAAACATTGCTTTTGAATCTGTTAAATTTCGAATCGTTAATCGCGACTAAAGCCGCCAGAATGCGACTGGCTGCCGGAGATCGACTGCTGCTGGAGTTTGGCTTGCGTCGGGCCCAGGGATTGGGAGGCATTCATGCAACAAAAGCGGCAATAAGTGGCGGTTTTGACAAAACATCGAATGTCTTCGGTGCGAGAGCCTTCGGTGTTGAAAGTAGTGGAACAATGGCCCATTCATGGATCCAAAGCTTTGGTGATGAACTGACCGCTTTCAGGACGTATGCAGATTATTTCCCGGAAAACTGCATTTTATTAGTCGACACCTATGATACCCTGAAAAGTGGAATTCCAAATGCCATAACAGTTGCTCGCGAATTAGGCCAAAAAGGACATCAGCTACTTGGAATCCGTCTCGATAGCGGCGACCTGACCTATTTGAGTAAACAAGCCCGAAAAATGCTCAACGCTTCAGGATTGCCTGAGGTGAAAATTGTTGCGTCAAATCAGTTAGATGAAACCATTATTCAAAGTTTGTTGTCACAGGGCGCCCCCATTGATGTATTTGGTGTAGGCACATCGCTGGTTACCGGCAAGGAAGATGCTGCACTGGACGGCGTTTACAAACTCTCCGATTATGATGGACAACCATCCATCAAGGTTTCTGAGAACATTGGCAAAATGACTTTGCCCGGCATCAAAACTCTACATCGGTATATTGACTCAAACAATCTTTTTTATGCAGACGGAATTTCATTTCAGGATGAAAAAATCTATGAAATGATTCATCACCCGATTGAATCGGACAAGCATAGAATTATCAGCAACTACCGAAAAGAAACACTGATGCAGGAAGTGATGAAAAATGGCCAAACGGTCGTCGAGCTAAAATCACCGCACGAAGTGGCTGCTTATACAAAATCGAGACTACAACAACTTCCCGAAGAACATAAACGATTCCTTAATCCACACGTTTATAAAGTAGGAATCAGTGATAAACTTTTAAAGGTTCGTAATGAGTTGGCCAAACATTACTTGCGCAAAGATCCATTTTAAAAACACATTGAAAACCTGAGAAACAAACGAACATGAAAGCTTTATTAATTGTCGATCTTCAAAATGACTTTTTACCAACAGGTGCACTTCCGGCTCCAGAAGGTGACCGGATTGTACCAGTCGTAAATCAACTTATTGAGCAATTTGACTTGATCGTAGCATCTAAAGATTGGCACCCGCAAGACACAATTCATTTTAAAAATTGGCCGGTACACTGTGTCGCCAATTCGAAGGGTGCTGAATTCCCATCCGCATTGCACGATTCAAAAATTGAAACTGTTGCTTTAAAAGGAACTCGAAACACTGACGATGGTTATTCAGCTTTTGAAGCAACCAGTCTGAAATTGGATGGTTACCTCAAAAAAAATCAAGTTGACACACTTTACATTTGTGGACTTACCACCGAATATTGTGTTAAAAACACCGTACTGGACGCCGTTAAAGCTGGCTACAAAACCTATGTTGTCAAAGATGCTGTTGAAGGAGTGAAAGCTCAGCCAGGCGATGAAGAAAAAGCCTGGGCAGAAATGGAAAAAGCTGGAGCAAACTTGGTTTTATCAGCAGAAATTATGAATTAATTTGATTTTTCAGTCCGATAATTCCAACCTGATCAAAATAGTAAACTCAAAAAAAACATCAGCCAATTATTATTTTTACTTAAATTGAATTACTGAAACTCAACCACAATTCTTCTATATAAAAAATTGTTTTGATAACTTTAAAAATAAAATGGTTACTAAAAACAAACTTGCCAGTAAAAATTTACGAATTATCAACTTAATCACTGATTCTTTGGTTGTTTCCCTTGTCGGAGGGATTGCTCCTGACTTCCTTAGGCATTCCGGCGTGATAACATCAGGTACTGAGAAACTCATTCTGCTGTTCTCAGTTATTTGTTATTACCTCCTATCTGAAACACTCACAGCGACGACCATTGGCAAGCGCATTACAAAGACCAAAGTGGTTACTGTTGATAATGAGAAACCAACCTTCAAACATATTTTACTTCGCACCTTACTCCGCTTCAATCCGTTTGACCTTTTCTCATACGCCTTTGGATTATCTGTTGGATCGCATGATTATTATTCTAAAACAAGGGTGATTAGATCGGATCAAGCATTTCAAAATTGATTGATGTAATCGCCTGTCGATATCATATAACAAACAAAAAGCCATCATTGCTGATGGCTTCCGAATTGATTGATTGTATGTATTGTGATTAGAAATGAGCTGATAATTGAATACGAATGTTCGGAGCCAAACGGTATCCCAGATTACAGCGTTCGAATACCATATCTCCATAACGATAGTAAACATGAGGTCCTACCCAAACTCGTTCACACTGAAAAGGCAAACTGGCTAAAATTAAGTTTCTGGGAAACTCAATCCGTACATAACCAATTCCATTGTAGTGACGGAAACATTGACCGCCATAAAAATAATAGTCGTCATTGTAATATCTCACTCTAGTCGGACGGCTGTGAAACCTGCGGTATACATGTCCGTATCTTGGATGCACGTATGCATATTTCCGATCATATCTGAAATGCTTATCCCAATGTTTTGAATATCTCCGGTGATCATCTCGATCCCAAAGTTTGGAGTAATTTCGATGATCGTCCCGATCCCAATGTTGATAGCGACGATTCAGGTCAATGTGGCGATCAGCATGATAATCGCGCTTATTTCTCCACTGTTGTTTTTTCTGATACTTTTTATTGTATTCGTGCTTTTGTGGCGTATGTTGTGTCTGGTATCGTTTTTCGTGGCGAGGATTAACTCGCTCAGTACGATGACTCCTATTGTTCTGCTCAGTACGTTGACTTCTTCGTTGTGCTTCTGCATTTATTCCTGTCATGACTGCTGCAAGTGTAATCATCATTGCAATCAGTCTCATTTTCGTTGTTCTCATGGCTTCCAGTTTTAAAAGTTTATCAATGCTATTTCTGGTGCCTGAATTTACCGGTAATCAGTTATCAAACGTTAAGCAAAGTACATGCCAAACACACAACAATATACATATCAGCAAATTACACAATCAAAACTCCCAATAAAATATGACCATTCTCTTTTTTTATGGATAGAGAATATTATTTTTGCAGAAATTCTAATTGTAGTGGGAAGAATATTAGCTATCGATTATGGGAAAAAAAGGGTTGGATTGGCAGTCACCGATCCATTGAAAATTATTGCCAATAAATTGACCACCGTTCCAAGCCATCAAATCTTTGATTTTCTGAAAGATTATTTCCAGAAAGAAGAGGTTGAACAGGTCATCATTGGTTACCCGCTGCAAATGAACAATGAGGCCTCCGAAGCCGTTTTGTATATCAATCCGTTTTTAAAACGATTTCAGAAACTGTATCCTGACATGCCGATTGAACAAGTTGACGAACGTTTTACGTCGAAGATGGCTTTCCAAACCATGATTGATGCAGGATTGAGAAAAAAAGACAGGCAAAATAAAGGAACAGTTGATGCTGTAAGTGCGACAATTATCTTACAGTCATACATGGAACAACAAAAGTATAGATAATGATTTACGCAATAACAGTATATGGCGATCCTCTATTAAGGAAAGTTGCTAAACCAATAGACACAAATTCTGTGAATATAAAAGAGTTGGTAGAAAACATGTTTGAAACCATGTACCACTCTGATGGTGTTGGTTTAGCGGCCCCACAAGTTGGCAAATCAATCCGTGTTTTTGTTGTTGATGCCAGTCCTGCTGCCGAAGACGAACCCGAATTGGAAGGATTCAAAAAAGCATTTATCAATCCTGAAATTTTAGAACGCACTGGAGAAGAATATGTCATGAATGAGGGATGCCTAAGTCTGCCCGAGATTCGAGAAGACATTACGCGCAACGAACATGTGAAAATCAAATACCTGGACGAAAACCTGGAAGAACACATTGACGAATATGGCGGTTTCGCAGCTCGTGTCATCTTACACGAGTATGATCACCTGGATGGCATCTTGCTGGTTGACCATCTGAGTCCACTCCGAAAACGACTTTTAAAAGGTAAACTAACTGCCATCTCGAAAGGAAAAGTAAAAACCTCTTATCGAATTGTGTTGCCAGGGAAAAAGTAAGCTTCATGCTGTCAGGCACACAGTTCATCACCGGATCCGGGCACTTCATCAAACAGTCGAACCTTTTCAAAACAAATTATTTTGTAAAACCGTAAGTAGTTAGAAATAACTACCTGTGGACTTTTTTACAAACAACCCCTTCACAAAAATCTTAAGTTTTTGGCTGATCGGTTTATTAGCAGGATTTATCATGCCGGTTTTGTTTTGGGTGTTTCTGTTGGGCTGCTTCATTTTTGGTGGTCTTGCCATCGCACAACTCAAACGCAAACGATACCCTTTTGATCTGTACCTATCTCTATTTTTGGCTTTCAGCTTCATGCTGACTGCATTTTATAGCGTTCAGAAAAAAGAACCATCCACCAACGCCCAGCAGCATCGCTTTTTAGCAACTGTAACCCATTGCCCTGTTGAAAAGCCAAATTCTTATCAAACTCAACTAACAATCAACCAGTGTGCCAATTCAAAAATCAATGGTCAAACAATCATTGCCTACTTGGCGAAGTCGGCATCGGCTGACCGATTAAATGCAGGTGATCAACTAGTTATAAAAAGCAAGCTTCAACGAATTAAAAATCTTGGTGGCCCGTACACTTTCAACTATCAGAAATTCATGGCTAATCGGGGCATCTACTTTTCGTGTTACCTCCCTGAAGAAAGCTATCACACGATTTATAATAGTCACTCTAATTCTATCATTATTGAAGCAAGAAAAGTTCGGTCTGCCTTAATTGAGCAACTCAAAAAGTACATTCATGATGATCAAATATTGCAGGTCGTCTCTGCCCTTACACTGGGGTACCGACAAGAACTTTCACCCGAAACCAAACATTATTTTGTCTCCACAGGAGCCATGCATGTACTGGCTGTTTCCGGTCTGCATGTCGGCATGATCTATTTTTTTCTGGCTTACCTACTCGCATTTCTAAAACGAAACAGAGTCGGTCGTGTCTCCTATTTCATCATCATTATTTCTTTGCTGTGGTCTTATGCCTTGTTAACCGGCTTCTCGCCTTCGGTTCAACGAGCTACCGTTATGTTCTGCTTCATTTTGTTTGGGGAAAGCATTCGTCGATCATCTTCCATTTACAATTCCATTGCGGCATCAGCCCTATTATTGCTTGTATTCAATCCCAATCTTATTCACGAAGTTGGATTCCAACTTTCCTATGCGGCTGTTACAAGCATTGTGTTTTTATATCCCAAACTTGTTCAGTGGTGGCGGCCAAAATACTGGCTATTATCAAAAATGTGGCAATTATTTTGTGTTTCCCTCGCAGCACAAATCGGCACGCTCCCGTTCTCCCTGTTTTATTTTCACCAATTCCCGGTTTACTTTTGGCTGAGCAACTTTATCGTTATTCCTGCAGCCTATCTCATACTGGGATTAACATTCCTGTTTTTCATCACATCTCCATTTAAACTGGTCGCCTTATTCACTGCTAAAAGCCTGACCATCGTAACTGGAACAACTATCCAAGTCTTAAAACACATCGATCATCTTCCCTATTCGCTGATTGAAAACATCTCGATCAGCCTTCCACAAGTGGTACTTTTACTTTTTATTTCCATCTCGGCAGCGTTTTTTATCAATCAAAAACGAACTACTTTTCTCTTTGCCAGTTTGGTTTTCCTGTCGCTTTTCCTAGTTGCCGGCTTCGTTGAAAAAGCTCACTATTTTAATCAACAAAAAATGATTATTTATAACCGGGAAGAAAAGATTTTGCTGATTGACGGACGTACAAATTACTTGCTGTTTCACACAAAAATTCCCGGCCAACCTTCGCCTGAGATTGCAGTAATCCGTCAATTGCAGTTAAACAATCCTGTCGAAATTTGCCTGGATTCATGCACCCATTTTGAATCGGAAGATTTCATATTGAACGATCAAACATTTCAGTTTTTAAATCAAACTTTTCAATTGAATGAACGTAAAGAAAACCAACAGACACAAAGGAGAAAAGGCCGGAGAAGTAATTTCTTTCAACTAAAAAACTTATCGCAAACCAAAAACGAAAGCATTGATTCAACCTTAAACAGTGGATCAATCTTAAATTTATGTGACCTTGCGAAATCAGGATTTGAAACAACTGACATGCAAATAGATAGAAAATAAGACAACCTTAAATATCGGGTGAACGAGTGGAAAAACACCCTAAAATGCGAGGAAATTGTTGTTTTTATACGTTACTTTACCGGGCTTGAATTTTTGAAAAAGGAATAACGAATTATGAAAGTTGTTATTGTAGGCGCCGGAGAAGTTGGAACACACCTTGCAAAGATGTTAAGCAAGGAAGACCATGATATCGTTTTGATGGACGAAGATGCCGACAAATTACATCACATCTCCAGCCAGGTTGACCTGCTCACCATTACAGGCTACGCCAATTCATTCAGAGATTTGAAAGAAACCGGCCTGTCTAAAGCCGATTTATTTATTGCTGTTACACCATATGAAGAACGAAACATTTTTGCCTGCGTTCAAGCCAAGGATATGGGTGTTCAAAAAACGGTAGCCCGGATAAATAACAGTGAATATTTAACGGAAAAATACAAGGAAAAGCTGAAGAACCTCGGTGTGGATGAATTGATTTATCCGGAAAGTCTTGCAGCAAAGGAAATCACCACATCAATCAAGCAGGTTGGAACCCGGCAACTGATTGAATTCTCCCATGGAAAACTCATATTAATGGGTGTCAAAATTCGTGAGAATGCTCCAATCCTGAATAAATCGCTGGAAGAACTATCATACATCAATTCTGACATTCGAGCTGTAGCGATTAACCGTGAAAGCGAAACCATCATTCCCAGTGGAAAGGATTGGATTCAAAATGATGATATCGTCTTCTTCATTACCACCCGCGCGAATCAAAATAGGGTATTCGAACTTGCCGGAAAAGAAATTTTTGCTGTTCGAAACATCATGATTTTGGGTGGAAGCCGGATTGCTCAAAAAGCTGTCGAGCGTTTAGGCGACAGTTACAACATCAAAGTCATTGAAAGCGACAAAGCCAGAAGCCAACAGGTGGCTGACCGTTTCGAGAATATCCTGGTCATTCAAGGGGATGGACGAAACCTTGATTTGTTGAAAGAAGAGCGCATTGAACGCATGGATGCTTTTATCGCGGTTACAGGCAATTCGGAAACCAACATCTTGTCGTGCCATATGGCCAAAACACTTGGAGTAAAACGCACGGTTGCCGAAGTTGAAAACATTGATTTCATGGGTATTGCCGAAAACATGAACATTGGAAGTTTGGTCAATAAAAAACTGATTGCCGCAAGTTATATTTACAAATATACATTGGGTGCCGAAGTAGCTCAGGCAAAATGCTTAACAGCATCTGACGCTGAGGTGTTTGAGTTCATCGCTAAAGAGGGCTCAAAAATCACGCAGGCTCCAGTCCGGGATCTTTCATTCCCCGAAGATGCTAAAATCGGTGGATACATTCGAGGCACAAAAGGCTTTGTTGCCAAAGGAGACACGCATATTCAGGAAAATGACAAAGTAGTTGTATTTGCCCTACCCTCTGCCATTAAAAAGCTGGACAAATATTTTAAGTAATCAACGATTATCTTTCTCATGCTCAACCTTAAAATCATCTTCAAAGTTCTTGGATTCTTACTGATTGTTGAAGGTGTTTCTATGCTCATTGCGATGGGTGTTTCTGCAATTTACCAGGACTCTGGAATGATGCCCCTGTTTTATTCAGCATTAATTAATCTTGCAGTAGGTGGAGTATCGGCTTTGGCGACCTATCATTCACCACGAAATATTGGCAAACATGAGGGATTCATCATCGTCACGCTGGTTTGGGTTGTCTTCTCTTTTTTCGGAAGTCTGCCCTATTTGATGAGTCATTCTGTCTCGTCGCTAACAGATGCTTTCTTCGAGACTATGTCCGGTTTTACCACCACTGGATCATCCATTTTAAACAATATTGAATCGCTTCCACACGGAATCTTATTTTGGCGAAGCATGACGCAGTGGCTTGGAGGAATGGGAATTATCGTTCTATCACTAGCGATTTTGCCGGTATTTGGAATTGGTGGAATGCAGCTTTTCACGGCTGAAGTTCCCGGGCCAGCACCAGACAAAATCAGCCCACGCATCCAACAAACAGCTAAAAGTTTGTGGTTGATTTATGTCGCATTTACCATTCTGGAAACCATCCTTTTATGGTTCGGCGGCATGTCGTTTTTCGATGCCATCAACCATTCATTCACCACGATGGCCACCGGAGGCTATTCCACCAAACAGGCATCCATTGCCTATTGGCAATCGCCATACATTCACTATATCATTATCATTTTCATGATTATTGCCGGGACCAACTTCACCCTGGCTTACAGCGCTATCAATGGAAAATTTGATAAGGTCTATAAGAATGAAGAATTCAAATATTACATCTTGTTCATTGTTATTTTTACAGCCATCATTTTCAGTGGGCTGCTCATAACAACGCAGTTAGGCTACGAACAAGCTTTTCGCGATGCCCTGTTCCAGGTTGTCTCCATCATCACAACAACCGGATACGCAACGGCAGATTACCTCAGCTGGACACCATTTTTGACGATCCTGATTTTTGCTTTATTTTTCTTTGGGGGAAGTGCCGGATCAACAGGAGGTGGTATCAAAATAATGCGGATCGTGCTGCTTTTGAAAAACAGCTACTACGAGTTACGCCGTTTGCTGCATCCCAATGCAGTGATTCCGGTTCGGTTTAACAAACGCTCTGTTTCTGACCAAATCATCACCAATGTGTTAGCTTTCTTTATGATCTATTTCATCATATTCTTCATGAGTACCATCCTGTTTTCCATTATTGAGCCCGACCTTAGTTCGGCTATGGGAGCAGTTGCCACGTCATTGGGAAACATTGGACCAGGACTTGGGAATGTGGGTCCGGCGGAAAACTTCTCGCATGTGCACGCCGTAGGAAAATGGTTCCTGGCATTCATCATGTTACTCGGACGCCTCGAATTATTTACGGTGCTGGTGTTGTTCTCTCCCGCTTTCTGGAAAAAATAAATTTGGAATAGAACTTTGTGACCAGAAGTTCTAACAGATCATTCTTCCACAATCCCTTTACCCTGGCGAATAATGGTCGGGATATCCAAGGTGCAATCAATCACTGTTGATGGATTATTGTCACCAAAACCACCATCAATCACCAAATCGGCAAAGTTATCCAGTTTCTCATGAATCAGTTCCGGATCAGTGGTGTATTCCAGTATCTCATCATCGTCATAAACCGATGTTGACATAATTGGGTTGCCCAATTGACGAACAATTTCGAGGATTACCTGATTGTCAGGAACACGAATTCCTACTGTTTTCTTCTTACCTTTAAAATACTTGGGAACATTGGAGTTTGCTTCCAGAATAAACGTGAATGGTCCGGGCAGGTTTCGTTTCATCAATTTAAAAACCGAATTAGAAATCGGCTTGGCATACTCCGCCAAATCACTGAGGTCACTGCAGATGAACGACATGTTTGATTTTTCAACTGTGACATTTTTAAAGCGAGCGACCTTCTCCACGGCTTTAGCATTCATAATATCGCAACCGATACCATAAACAGTATCGGTGGGATAAACAATTATTCCACCATCACGCAATACTTCGAGTACTTTATCGATTTCGCGTTGATTGGGATTTTCTTCGTAGATTTTTATCAGCATGGTGATCTCTATCGATGGCTAAAAATAGAACAAAAATATGGATGCCACCAATAAAATAGCGAAATTTGCGGTACACCAGTACAATTATGAAACGCATTATTGAAGTTACCGAAGACGGATCACACACCTTGTTTCTACCGGAAATGAATGAGCATTTTCATTCGGTTCACGGAGCTATCCAGGAAAGCACCCATGTTTTTATTGAAAATGGGTTAAGGAAATGCTCTCGCCAAACCGTTCATATTTTGGAAATTGGCTTTGGAAGCGGACTGAATGCTTTTCTCACGTTTTTAAATCGTGGAGATCAAGAGATCCATTACTATACATTGGAAAAATACCCGTTGACTGATCCTGAATTCACAGCACTCAATTATGCGGAGCAACTCCGTGTCGAGCAACATCCTATCTTTCGCCAACTCCACGAATGTGAATGGGAGCACAAAGTTGAGATCGCACCAGGATTTTTCCTGCAGAAAATCAATGCAGACCTGACGACAATTGATTTTAAAAACTTACCAAAATTCGATCTGATTTACTTCGATGCTTTCGCTCCAAACAAGCAGCCAGAGATGTGGACAGATGCCATTTTTAGCAAGATTTCGGGCCATTGCAATTCGGGCGCCATTTTCACAACTTACTGTGCCAAAGGCGATGTCCGACGCTCACTACAGAAAAACGGGTACCTGATGCAGCGCATTCCAGGGCCTCCTGGAAAGAAAGAAATGTTGTTCGGTGAGAAAGCCTGATTATCATCAGGGATATCGCAAAATTTCCTCTATCTTCGTAGCTCGTTTAAAAATAGAATTTTATGTCACAACACAATTTTAAAGATGATCTGGGGAAATTCAGTTATGCATTAGGACTGAGTATTGCCAGTAATCTGATTCAATCCGGAGTTAAAACTATTGAGCCAGGAAATTTCATGACCGCTCTTGAAGATATTTTCACCGGCCAGGAACCGAAGTTAACCCCAGAAGAAGCCAACAAAATTTTGCAGGAATTCATGGAAAAACAGCAAAGTGGAGATGGAAAAGAAAACCTGGAAGAAGGGCTTCAATTTTTGGCAGCAAACCGTGAAAAAGACGGCATCGTTGAAACAGCAAGCGGACTTCAATATAAAGTATTGGAAGAAGGTGAAGGTGAAAAGCCAAGCCCATCAGACCAGGTAAAATGCCACTATCACGGAACCTTAATTGACGGAACCGTATTTGATAGTTCTGTTCAACGTGGTGAACCAGCAGTGTTCCCGGTCAATGGAGTAATTCAGGGTTGGGTTGAAGCATTGCAAATGATGTCAGAAGGTTCAAAATGGCGCTTGTTCGTACCAGCTGACCTGGCTTATGGAGAGCGTGGAGCCGGTGGTGCCATTGGCCCAAATACTGCATTAATTTTTGATGTCGAACTATTAGAAATCGTTTAATTAATATTACATTCATTAAAGCATGAAATTAAAATCAATTTTATTTGTACTGGCTGCGGTAATGACACTGGCAGCTTGTCAACAACAAGGGTCTACTCGTAGCGAGGACCTAAAAACAAATGCTGATTCTGCCAGTTATGCCATTGGTATTTTAGTTGGTAATCAAAACAAGCAACAACTGGAATCAACGTCATCAGCCAAAGATTTCAACAAAGATCTTTTAGTGACTGCCTTTGAAAAAACATTGAAAGGTGAAGAAACTAAAATGACCTCTGATGAAGCACGTACATTCGTTCAAGGTTATTTCCAAAAAGCGGCCAAGGCAGAAGGTGAAAAAAACAAAAAAGAAGGTGAAGAATTCCTGGCCAAAAATAAAGCGAAAGACGGAATCAAAGTAACTGATAGCGGCCTTCAGTATGAAGTATTAAAAGAAGGTACAGGTCCAAAACCAAAAGCAACCGATAAAGTAAAAGTTGACTACACTGGTAAATTGCTCGACGGAACTGTATTTGACAGCTCTGTTGAACGTGGTAAACCAGCTACTTTTGGTGTTAACCAAGTAATTCCGGGATGGACAGAAGCATTGCAAATGATGCCTGTAGGATCAAAATGGAGAATTTATATTCCGAGTGATTTGGCTTACGGTCCACGTGGTGCTGGTAAAGATATCGGTCCAAATTCAACCTTGATTTTCGATGTTGAATTGTTGGCAATTGTTAAAGACGACGCCAAAGCAAAAAAATAAACAACCTCTTGAAAACTTTTTTAAAAACCCCTGGTAATTTTTTATCAGGGGTCTTTTTTTATCCTTATTTTTGAGCAACAAAAAAAATTGTATCGATGAGTTTAGAAGTAAAAGGAAAAATCAATCAAATTTTAGAAGTGAATTCCGGCGTTAGCAAAGCAGGAAATGAGTGGAAAAAACAGGAATTTGTAATTGAAACGGATGACCAATATCCAAAGCAAGTTTGTTTTACTTTGTTTAATGATAAAATTTCGTTGCTCGAAGGATTGAATGCAGGTGAAGATGTAAACGTGTCCTTTTCTGTTGAATCGAGAGAATTTAACGGGCGTTGGTATCACAACATCAATGCATGGAAAATAGACCGACTGACGCCAGAGGCTCCCGGAGGAACACCTCCTGAGTTTACCCCGGACGATATTCCGCCTGAACCAACAGATTCAGATGATTTACCATTTTAAACCATATAAGCGAAGTTGACACTTCGCTTTTTTTATCCCCGGAACTTGCACATCAGTGCTAAAGCAACTAATTTAACGTGCAAGTGAACCGCACAATAGGTGACATCAAATTGCATTAAGGTAGAAATCTAAAGGTATGAAAGTACTTCTCACTGGAATAACCGGCTATGTTGGAAAACGTTTGCTGCCACTTTTGCTGGAGCAAAACCATGAAGTGATCTGTTGTCTCCGCAACCTGGAACGCATTCCGGAGCCGTGGGTTGATCATCCCAGCATCAAGTTCATCGAAATCGACTTTCTAAAAACAGAAACTCATCGTAATTTCCCCACCGAAATTGATGCTGCCTATTACCTCATACATTCCATGTCATCGCCATCAGGCGATTTTGAGGAACTGGAGCAAATTGCCGCCCGTAATTTTCGAAACCTTGTCAGTAAAAGCAATGTCACACAAGTCATCTATCTAGGTGGAATTTCAAATGCGACCCACCTCTCGAAACATCTGCGCTCCCGGTTAAATGTTGAAAAAGAACTGCAAAAGGGCTCCTACCATTTCACAGCAATGCATGCCGGAATTATCATTGGTTCGGGAAGCGCATCCTTCGAGATCATTCGGGATATTGTTGAAAAATTACCGGTCATGACCACGCCGCAGTGGGTACTCACCAAATCGCATCCCATCGGCATTCGCGACGTATTGAAATTTCTAATTGGCGTGTTGTTTAATACGCAGTGTTATGACAAAAGTTTCGACATTAGCGGAAGAGACATTCTGACCTACAAGGAAATGCTGTTGCAATATGCAGAAATCCGTCACTTAAAGCGGTCCATATTCACCCTGCCAATCATGACGCCGCGCCTTTCATCCTATTGGCTGTTCTTTATTACATCAACTTCCTATAAATTGGCAGCAAACCTGGTGAACAGTTTAAAAACCGAAGTGATCGCCAAAGACAACAGCCTGGCCGATTTGCTGAACATCACCCCCATGTCGTACCGGGAAGCTGTTGAAGCAGCTTTTACCAAAATACGCCAGAACCAGGTCTTTTCGAGCTGGAAAGATGCCTTGAGCAGCACCGAATTCGATCCGGAATATACGGACCACATTGATGTCCCGGAATATGGCTGCTACTGGAACAAACAATCTATCGCATTTAGGAAAAACCCTGATAATGTTTTGAACGCCATCTGGAAGATCGGTGGTAACACCGGCTGGTATTATGGCACCTGGCTATGGCGAATTCGTGGATACATGGATAAACTCTCTGGAGGTATCGGCTTACGTCGTGGGCGAACCAGCCCAGACGAAATCATGAATGGTGATGCACTTGATTTTTGGCGTGTGTTACTAGCCGACAAAAACAAAAAACGGCTTCTGCTTTATGCTGAAATGAAATTACCCGGAGAAGCATGGTTGGAATTCAGGATAAAAGAAGTGAATGGTGAAAACCGGTTAATCCAAACAGCAACCTATCGTCCCAAAGGTGTTTGGGGCCGGTTCTATTGGGGACTATCATGGCCATTTCATTTGTTCATATTCCGTGGCATGGCCCGAAATATTATTAAAGCTGCACAACAATAGCTTCCAATAGAACCTCTCCAATTTATTGGTTATTCGATTGATTCAAGTTTGACAATTTTATTCGCGCTGCCAAATTTCCTTTCTGAAATTCCGGCCAAAATCACCACAATTACAGCAACCACTGCTGCTGTGTAGACGAAATCAGGCACAGGAGGTGCATCGCCTTGTCCGTATGAATGCATTCCCGACAAGTAGTAGTTTACTCCGAAAAAGGTCATCAACACCGCACTGAAACCGAGCAATGACAATGAACTCAGCACAAAATGATTATTCAGCCCTGGTACTTTCCGCAGGTGAATGATAAACGAGTAGACGAGGATGGTGACCAATGCCCATGTTTCTTTGGGATCCCAGCCCCAATAGCGTCCCCATGATTCGTTGGCCCAAACACCGCCAATGAAAGCGCCAATGGTTAATAAAATGAGCCCGACAAGCATGGCCAGCTCAATGACAATCGCCAATTCAACGATGGTAAACGAGGCATTTCGAAGGTTGTTTTTCGAACGCAAAATCATAATGATCATGTTCAAAAAACCCAGCAAAGCAGCCACACCCAAAAAGCCGTAACTGGCGGTGATCACAGCGACGTGCACAATCAGCCAGTACGATTTGAGAACAGGAACCAAATTGGTAATTTCCGGATTCATCCAACTCAACCCTGCGACCATCAAAATCAGGGAAGTCAAAATGGTAGTTACCGCAAGCGTAATCTGCGATTTCCTCAGAAATACAAATCCTGACAATAAAGTAGCCCAGCCCACGTAAAGCATGGTTTCGTAGCCATTACTCCACGGTGCATGACCGGAAATATACCAGCGGAGACCCAAGCCGGCTGTATAAGCGAAAAAGGCCAGAGCAACCAGAATCGTACCCGGTAGCAGAAATCTCCGGGCTTTAATTTTTTCACTAAAAATGAGTAACAAATGGATGATCAACAGGTAAAATCCAAGCAAACCGCAAATTTTAGAAAGCCACCCAAAAATATCGTAGTGGTTGTACAAAATTTCCATTTGAATCTTCGGTTTCGGGGGAATGATCTTGCTACCAAACTTTTTTTGAAGCTTTTTAAGCGCCTGTA
>DATFMO010000256.1:0-4919 GCA_035266925.1 Sunxiuqinia sp.
GCCATTTTTCCACATCCGAGCCACCTCACTATATTTGCCGGGAGTCACAGGATACTTCACCCCTTTTACAGTCACTGATGCATAACTGGCCCATGCTGGAATACGAACGAATAGATCCAAAAATCGTTTGTCCTGCAATTCAACTTTGAGAGTGATTCGCCCATCAAAAGGATAATCAGTCGACTGTACCAAACGAATGCTTCCTCCTGTGGTGTGTTCATATTGCATCGACGAGCTACCATACAAATTCAGATAAATCCGGTCGTATCGCCGGGTATAAACAAACGACTTCAACTGCTTGTCGGTGAAAGCGTATTTCCCAAGATTGTTGTACACCAAACGTTCCAGCGCATCTGCATAGGCAACATCTTCGGAATACAATAATAAGCTATCATTCAATGTCATCCAGACATGAACATCCTCTGAACTCAACTCTTCCTGGTGTATCATAAATTGCTTATTCAGTTCTTTCCATTCGCTTTGAAAAGCCTGCTGTTCCATCGGTTTTCGCTTGTTTTTAAACGCTTCTGCTTGGGTCATCAACTTTTTGATCCGTAATTGATAATCAGATTGGTTGTTTAAATTACCATTATTAGGGATTTGAGTGGAATCTTTTAATTCGGCGATCACACCACCAATGGAAATTTCGGAAGGAGCAACCGAAGAAGCTGCGTCAATTGGTTCTTTATATGATCGACTACAGGAAACCGCAAAAATAGCCAGGCTTAGGATGATTAGTTTTCTCATAACAAGATAAATTGTTGTTCATTAGGAACACTAAAACAGCTATCAGGTTCAATCCATAAGTCTGTTGATTTGAAATTATGCTAGTTCCAAAACGAATTTGAACCGGATGTTTTTAAAAGGAAAAAACACTTGCTTCGTGATTCCAAAAAGTAGTAATTTTGCAGAAGGACAAAAAGGAGACCTTAAAATGAAACGATTTCCAGACACGGTCTTTGTTACCACGGCCAATTATTAAGTGTTGCCCAGGCTGCAAGCAACTTAATCCTTCCTTTTTGCGTCATTCCAAATTATACACCTTAATAACAAAGTCTAATGGCCTTAAAAAAAATTGTTTTGCGCCAACGTAAAATGAAATCGTTTAATCTCAAATCGCTCTGGCTTGATGTGAAAGAAGCCATTGCCGGCAGTGACCGGGATTTTACGGAAGTCAGCCTGGGAAAAGCCATCTTCCTGCTTTCCATTCCCATGATTTTGGAGATGGCGATGGAATCCGTTTTTGCTGTAGTGGACATTTTTTTCGTATCGAAGTTGGGAGCCGATGCTGTAGCAACTGTTGGCATCACAGAGTCGGTAATGACCATTGTCTACGCCATTGGAATTGGACTGAGCACAGCCACAACAGCCTTGGTTGCCCGTCGAGTTGGCGAGAAAAAAGCAGCCGAAGCCGGCAATGCGGCTTTCCAGGCCATTTTAGTTGGACTTTCATTTTCACTGTTGATCGCGCTACCCGGTTTCCTTTTTGCCCACCGCTTTTTGTTGTTGATGGGAGCCAGTGAATCCATGGCTACAACAGGATATGCCTACCCGATGATCATGTTCGGTGGTAATATGGTCATCATGCTGCTGTTCATCATCAATGCAGTATTTCGAAGTTCTGGTGATGCCGCCATTTCCATGCGTGTCCTTTGGATCGCCAACATCATCAACCTAATTCTTGATCCTGTACTGATTTTTGGTTTGGGGCCATTCCCCGAACTGGGCATCAAAGGAGCTGCCATTGCCACAACAATTGGACGTGGGATTGGCGTAAGCTACCAATTTTACTTGCTTTTTAAAGGAAACGGCCGAATTCACTTCGAATTGCAAAAATTGAGTGTCCGCTTCAAAGTGATGCTGAAATTGCTAAAACTTTCGGTTGGCGGGATTTTGCAATATTTGATTGCAACGTCGAGCTGGATTATCCTGGTTCGGTTGGTTTCCGAATTGGGGCCAGACGTACTTGCCGGATACACAATCGCCATTCGAATTATTGTTTTTGCACTGCTCCCTGCCTGGGGCTTATCGAACGCTGCCTCAACACTGGTAGGTCAAAACCTGGGCGCCAAACATCCTGACCGGGCTGAAAAATCAGTCTGGATCACCGGAATTATAAACATCATTTTGATGGGAGTTATTGGCGTCGTAATTCTGTTAATTCCTGACAAACTGGTGAGTTTATTCATCAATGATGAAGCTGTTTTAAAAAGCGGTGTCACCACTTTGCAATGGCTTGGATCGGGTTTCATCTCCTATGCTTTGGGCATGGTTGTCGTGCAAGGATTCAATGGTAGCGGAGATACACTCACGCCAACCAAGATCAACCTCTTTTGCTTCTGGGCTATGGAAATCCCACTGGCCTATTTGTTTGCAATGGTATTGAATTTAGGCATTACAGGAATATGCATGTCCATCATCCTTTCCGAATCCATGCTGACAATTATCGCGATCATCGTTTTTCGGCAGGGGAAATGGAAGCTTCGCGAGGTTTAAAACCAAAATGCACCGGATTAACAGATCAATCCCGGCAGATTCATCCTTAAAAAGAATGCATTCACCGAAAAGATGAACAAAGCTTATCTTGAAATACCTACTTTTAAATCAGAATTAAAACATTGAAACCATGAATACGCTTGGCAATTTAATTTGGGTCATTTTCGGTGGCTTTTTTATTTTCCTGGAATACCTTTTTGGCGGCTTGATTTTATGTCTGACGATCATCGGAATTCCGTTCGGGCTACAAACATTAAAACTGGCACAAATGGCACTTTGGCCGTTTGGAAAACGCATTGAATACATGGATTATGCGCCCGGCTGTTTGTCAACGTTTCTGAATATTCTTTGGTTGATTTTCGCCGGCATTCCAATCGTATTGACACACTTGGTCTTCGGAATCTTATTTGCGATTACCATCATCGGAATTCCATTTGCCCGCCAGCATTTCAAACTGATGAGCCTGGCGCTGACTCCCTTTGGCCGACGGGTAGTGTACTATTAGCCAAAAGAAAAGGCTCTCCGGAATGGAAAGCCTTTTGATATTTTTAGGGGATGCACTGTTTACGAATGGGTGTGCAATCCACATTCTTTCTTGGAATTGCTTTCCCACCACCAGCGTCCGGCACGGAAATCTTCTCCGGGTTGAATCGCACGGGTACAAGGCTGACAGCCAATGCTCACAAATCCGCGATCGTGCAATACATTGTAAGGCACCTGATTTTCTTTCACATATTCGCGGCAATCGTCCAAACTCCAATGCAGAAGAGGATTGTATTTTACCAATTCATGACTACCATCAAAATCGAAAAACTCCATGTCTTCGCGGTTGTTCGATTGTGAAGCACGAATTCCGGTCACCCAGATTTGCATATCGTTCAATGCACGTCCCAGTGGTTCGACTTTGCGAATGTGGCAACACATTTTACGATTCTCAACTGACAGGTAGAAACTATTTGGTCCTTTCTCAGCCACAAATTCTTCCAGTTTCTCATTGTTTGGATAATAAGGCTGAATTGGCTTTTGGTATTTCTCCAGCGTTCGGTTATACACCTTGTAAGTTTCTTCAAACAAACGGCCGGTATCCAACGTAATCACCTTAATGTCAATGTCATTCTTAAAAATCAGGTCGGTGATTACCTGGTCTTCAATACCAAAACTGGTTGTAAAAACAACTTTCTCGTTGTAGGTTGATGCCAATTGTTTCAGTACCTCAACCGTTTCTGTTTCTTTATATTTTAAGTTCAGCTCTTTTGCTGTTTCTGCGCTTACCATTTCAAAAATCCTTTACTAATAATTTCACTCAGGAGGCAAAAATAAACATTTTCTGATTAGCAACGAAAAACAGCTATTTACATGAAGACATCCTTGTCTTTAATTTGACATTGAATTAAACAGATCTTGCGCTTGTTATTCTGCTGTATTAGAAGAAAATGGGAGGACTAAGTGACTTCACCAATCTCACAAACACCATTTCAACATGCTTTGATGCAGGCTATTATAGCCGATACTTTTTATCACTTTTCAGAACAAAATAGTTTTATTCATTTAAAAAATTTAGTTCCTTTGAATAAGACAATTTAATGAAAAAAGACACGATTAATGGGAAAAGTATTGATAATAGGTGCCGGTGGAGTGGGTACTGTTGTTGCTCATAAGATGGCGGCCCTTCCTGAAGTTTTCACGGAAATAATGATGGCGAGTCGAACTAAAGCCAAGTGTGATCAAATAGCAGAAGCCATTGGTGGCAACCGTATTCAAACGGCACAGGTTGATGCTGAAAATGTCCCGCAATTGGTGGAGTTGATTCGAAGTTTTAAACCTGATCTGGTGGTCAACGTCGCCCTTCCCTACCAGGACCTTCCAATTATGGATGCTTGCCTGGAAACTGAAGTAAGTTACCTGGACACGGCCAATTACGAACCAAAGGATGAAGCTAAGTTTGAATACAAATGGCAATGGGCCTACCAAAACCGATTTAAAGAAGCTGGAATTACGGCGATTTTAGGATGTGGATTCGATCCGGGTGTGACCAGCATTTTTACGGCTTACGCTGCCAAACATCATTTTGAAGAAATCCAGTACCTCGACGTTGTTGACTGCAATGCCGGCGACCATGGGAAAGCTTTTGCAACCAATTTCAATCCTGAAATCAATATTCGCGAGGTGACCCAAAAAGGAAAATACTGGAAAGACGGACGATGGGTGGAAACAGAACCTCATGAAATTCACAAACCGTTAAACTTTCCGAAAATTGGTCCGAAGGAATCGTACCTGATTTACCATGAAGAATTGGAATCACTGGTGAAAAACTTCCCAACGATTAAGCAAGCCCGTTTTTGGATGACCTTCGGGCAGGAATACCTCACCCATTTGCGTGTGATTCAAAATATTGGGATGGCTGGCATTGAGCCGGTGTTGTA
>DATFMO010000257.1:0-4709 GCA_035266925.1 Sunxiuqinia sp.
ATTTTCCGGCACGATCCAAGCCCCATTCCAAAGCCAAACTCGCGGGCAGCACGGGCAACATTCTTATTGATATGCTCAGCCACACCTGTTCCTCCGGTCATGCTCGACACCCAAAACGGCGCACGAATCATCTTCCCGAGAAATGGAATAGGTTTGTCCTCTCCACTTGGATGAGCGGCTAGCAATGGCTCGTAAATAAAACGCTGATCATGTTCCGGGGCACCAGTATGCGAATCAAATGCCAGTTGAATGTGTTCGAGTTTGCGATCTTTTTCCATGTGTGATTAATCCTTTTAAACGATCTGATCATCGAAAATACAAAAACAATTTGTTGTATGATATTCAATTAAACATGGATTTTTCAGGCTTTTCACCCACCCCTGAAGGGAGCAGCCTGAATAATCATGTTTCCCTTCAGGAATTCGGGGTGAAAAACTTGAATTTTCTTCTTTTGAAATTTTCACACAACTGGAAAAAACAATCAGAGCTTAAAGGTATAAACAGTATTTCATTGTTGATCCTTTAAGCTCTCAAAATTCGGGTATATTGAATGTACTATCGTTCTAATCGCGTAAGATCGAACGAGAAATCACCATCCGTAAAACTTCAGAAGTACCTTCTCCAATTGATAACAAACGCTGATCGCGGAAGAATTTCTCAATGGGGAACTCATCGTTCCGGAACAGGCCTGCGCCACCAAAGATCTGCAGCGCTTCGCTGGTTACATCATTGGCCACCTGCGAGCAATACAATTTTGCCATCGCTGCTTGTGTGCCAAATGAGTGCCCGTTATCTTTCAACCAACAAGCGTTGTATAAGGTGTTCCGGGCTGTTTCAATTTTCATGGCCATGTCTGCCAGTTTAAACGAAATCACCTGGAAGTTCGATAAGGCTTTGCCAAACTGCTTGCGTTTTTTAGCAAATTTTACAGCCATTTCATAAGCGCCCTGCGCCAATCCAAGTCCCATGGCGGCAATTGACAAACGACCTGAATCAATGGTTTTCAGCATAATTTTAATGCCTTGTCCACGTTCACCCAACATGTCTTCAGTGGGAATCTTAACGTCGTTAAAATAGACCATCCCATTGTCAGCAGCACGCCACAACAGCTTGTTCTTCATGAATTCGCGGGTGTATCCCGGTGTGTCTTTAGAAACCAGGAAGGCTGTAAATTCTTTACGACCGTCTTCGCGCATGCCCGTTGAAGCGACAAAGCTGATCCCTGCCGACATATCCGAAGCGCCGTTGGTGATGTATTTTTTGTGGCCATTGACCAGCCAACCATCTTCTTTTTCTTCAGCAACGGTCTCAACACCTTGCGCATCCGAGCCGGCGTTTTCTTCTGTCAAACCAAAAGCCCAAAGGTTGTCGGCCGTACAAAGCTGTGGTAAATATTTTTCTTTTTGTTCTTCGGTTCCAAATTCCATAATTGGTCCCACTCCCAATGAATTATGGGCTGCTAAAGTTGCTGCAATCGAACTGTCCACGCGGGCCAACTCTTCGACAGCAATGATGTAAGATAAATAGTCACTATCCTGCCCACCATATTTTTGGGGAGCATGCATGCCAAAAAGATTCAATTCTTTTAAGGAACGAATGATTTCAGTCGGGAACTGCTCGTTGGCTTCAAATTCACCAATCACCGGTTTAACGTATTTCTCCGCAAAATTCCTGACCTTCTCTCTAAGTGCGTGATGAGTTTCGTTTAAAAATGCGTTCATATCTGATTTTCTGTTTTTTTTAGGATTCGAAATCCACCAATAATTCTTTGTCTTGTACGATTTTTCCTTTTGTTACATGAATATTTTTCACCACGGCATCGACCGGGCTTTGTATGGTAAATTCAGATTTCATCGATTCGATCACCAATAAATTCTGGCCCTTTTGTAAAACATCACCGGGTTTTACCAATACTTCCACCACCTTTCCAAACAAATCAGCAACCACTTTATTTGTTGAACCCATTGCGTCATCACTTTCAGCTTTATTCAGCGTAACCTGGCTCAACACATGGTTGCTCCTCAACGCATAATTTTTACTTTTCAATTGTACATGCGTTGCCTTCTCCTCTTCGGATATAAAGGTAGCAATATCTTGATTATTTATTTCAAATTCAATTTTTGAACCGTTAAATTGATAATTATTTAATTCATAGCATTTTCCGTGAAGAACCATCCCAATAGCTTGCAGCTGAACGAAAACTTCAACATCATAAAAATGCTTATTGATTTGTATGTGAAACGATTTTTGTTGTCGCCAAAAACCCAATTTATTCCAAATTGAATGTTGATTTGAAGGCCGGAAAAAATGATGCAAGAGGTAAGCTGCCATCAATTCGGCCACTTTCAATTCCTGCTTTTCATGCTTGATCATCTCCATAATTTCCTCCAAGTGGTCTTCTACCCATTTGGTATGAATTGAATTGGAAACAAAATCGGCATGACTGATCAACTGGTGCAAAAATTCCTGGTTTGTTTTTAAGCCGGAAACATGCAAATGTTCGACGGCTTTCTGCATTTTCTCCACGGTATGACTACGATCTTTTCCATGCACAACGAGCTTGCCCACCATGCTATCATAGTTTGGCGACAATAAAGCTCCATCACTCAGGAAGCTGTCCCACCGGCTTTCCTCCGAAGCATGAATATCTTTCACCAGACCAGACGTCGGTTTAAAATCAGCCTGCGGATCTTCGGCACAAATCCGCAATTCAATAGCGTGTCCGTTCGCGCTTATTGCGTCCTGTTCCAATACAAAATTTTCACCAGCTGCCATGCGGATTTGCCACTCTACGAGGTCGAGCCCTGTTATGCTTTCAGTAACCGGGTGTTCAACCTGCAGGCGGGTGTTCATTTCCAAAAAGTAGAAATTGAATTCCTGATCCACCAGAAATTCGATGGTTCCTGCTCCGCGATATTGGATGGCCTCGGCAATTTTCAGGGCTGTTTGATACAGCTTGTCTTTCAATCCCTGGTTGATGGAACTAGCCGGCGCTTCTTCAACCAGCTTTTGGTAGCGCCTTTGAATGCTGCATTCCCGCTCAAAAAGATGAACGACGTTGCCTTTGCCATCACCCAACAACTGGACTTCGATGTGGCGGGCATGAGCGAGGTACTTCTCAACAAACAATTCGCCATTGCCAAAATACTGTTGCGCCTGACGTTGCGCTTGTTGCAATGCCAGTGGAAGGTGAGCCAATTCATGAACCACTTCCATGCCTTTGCCGCCACCACCTCCAGATGCTTTTACCAGCAGTGGAAATTCAAGCTTATTCCGATGATTTAAAATATCACTTACTGCTCCTGTCGCACTTGGGATGACAGGAAGACCGAGTTCTTTTACAAAGTTGATGGCTTGTATTTTTTCGCCCATCAGGCGAATTTGCTCCGGAGTAGCTCCAATGAAAATCAATCCGGCCTGCTCCACTTTTTCCGCAAACGCGGCATTTTCGGATAAAAACCCATAGCCAGGATGAATCGCATCTGCTTCATATTGAAGTGCCAGTTCAATCAGTTTTTCCTGATTCAAATACGTTTCCTGCAGGGTATTGCCTTCAAGTTGAATGGCTTCATCGGCCATGCACACGTGCAACGATTGTTCGTCATCAGCAGCATAAACAGACACCGTTTTGATGCCCAGCTTTTGTGCTGTCTTCAAAACACGTACAGCAATCTCACCCCGATTGGCAATTAATATTTTGTGGAACAGCGCCATTAATTTTCAACAACAGTTAGTTTTTGCCAATCCGGCTTTCGTTTTTCCAGGAATGCGCGCAATCCCTCCTGTCCTTCGTCTGAATGAACAATGTCGGCCAATATAGCTGCCGTATATTCGCTGCTTTCAACATTGATTTCACCAGTGTCCGTTTTCTGCAACAATTGTTTGCAAGCCCGCAATGCTTTGGGAGATGACGCTTTTAGACGATCAATCAATTGATCGACCACCAACATCAGTTTGCCATCATCGGCCAGGAAGTCAATCAATCCAATGAGTTGTGCTTCACCGGCCCAGAACCGATCGCCGGAATACATTAGCTTTTTCATGGTTTGGGTGGACACACGCTTGGCTATGAAAGGCATGATGGTTGCCGGAATGATCCCCAATTTAACTTCGCCAAAGGCAAAAGCTGTACTTTGCTCCGCTACTGCGAAATCGCAGGCAGCAACAATCCCATTGGCACCACCCAACACGTTGCGATGCGCCGCTACAATTGTAATCTTCGAAAACTGGTAAATGGCTTTCAAGAGTTCGGCCATCCGCAGGTATTCCTGCCAATTGTCCGGCTTGGTTTTGTCAACAGCCGAAGCAAACCATTTAATATCAGCGCCGGCACAAAAAGATTTTCCATCTCCCGAAAATACCACAAACTGAACCTCGTCGTTTTTAGTAACAACATCCAAGGCTTCGTGCAATTCTTCAATGATCTCCGGATTGAGCGCATTGTGCACTTCTGGTCTACTAAGAATAATGTCAGCCCGGCTGTCATCAATCTTTAACTGTATGTTTTTCCAATCTTTCATGACCATCCTTTCTTTTTCACATTATTTTACATCCTGAAAATACCATACCGTGGTTCCTGAACCGGTTGGTTCAAAGTCACGGTAAACGCAAGGCCCAAAATGTTGCGTGTTTCGGCCGGATCAATAATCCCATCATCCCACAATCGCGATGAGCTGAAATAAGCCGAACTCTCTACTTCAAACTGTTTT
>DATFMO010000258.1:0-6497 GCA_035266925.1 Sunxiuqinia sp.
GCGGCCAATCTTGACCACCTTCATCATAGCTTCCGATTTTTGTTCCAGCGTATTGCGCAGATGTTCGATGCTCGGAATGGTCAGAAAGACCAGCTTTTGATAGGCTGCAATGTGCATGGCCGTTGGAAAAGTATCGTTGGATGACTGCGATTTGTTAACATCATCGTTGGGATGGATAAGCCGTTCGCCTTCACCCAATTTGTTGCCGGCAATTACATGGCAGCGGTTAGCTGCTACTTCATTCACATTCATGTTCGATTGCGTTCCGGAACCCGTCTGCCAAACCACCAATGGAAACTGGTCATCCAGCTTTTCATTAATAATTTCATCACAAACTTGTTGGATCAATTTGGACTTTTCAGCAGGCAAAACACCCAATTTTTCATTGGTGATGGCAGCCGCTTTTTTCAGGTATCCAAAAGCGTG
Source organism: Sunxiuqinia sp. (assembly GCA_035266925.1). Lineage (GTDB taxonomy): Bacteria > Bacteroidota > Bacteroidia > Bacteroidales > Prolixibacteraceae > Sunxiuqinia. Next base: position 427 of record DATFMO010000258.1, read on the forward strand.
GATGATTTCTTTGGGCATGCTGCCGGCCGGTCCAATCGGGAAATTCTGGACAGAGCGTTGGGTTTGTGCTCCCCAGTAGTTGTTGGCAGGAACGTTAACTTCGCCGAGCGTATCTTTTTCAATTCTATAATCCATGATGGTAGTTTATTGGTTCTGTTTTTACAGACAAGTGGCGAGCCTATTTGTTTGATTTTCAAAAGTTGGAAAATTAATCAGATTACCTGCTAAAATACGATTTGAAACGTTTTGCCGTGGCCTTGGGCAGCAATTGTATTTTGTCTATTTTTCTCGTCGCAAAAAACCAAAATAATTATGCAACGAAAAGTTTATTTCTTATCGACCTGTGATACCTGTAAACGCATAATGAAGGAAGTTGGGGTTGATGACAGTTTTGAACGGCAAGATACTAAATTTGATCCGGTGACTGAGCAACAGGTAGAAGGGTTTTATAGGCATACCGGGAGTTACGAAGCGCTAATCAATAAGCGTGCCCGAAAGTTGAAAAATGCATTGGACGAAAACCCAGTATCGAGTGATGCCGATTACAAAAAATTGTTGCTAATGGATTATACTTTTCTGAAGCGTCCTGTTTTTGAAATTAATAACCGGCTATTTGTCGGAAATGCGCCAAAAGTAGTAGAAGCAGTCAAAAAAGCTTTAGGATCGTTAATCCACATTCAATGACCCTGTTCAACACTACATCACAGTGATTAAATCCCCGACTGGGCTAACCAGGTGCCCGAAAATTTCGGAGCTCAAGTTGTTTTGCTGAAGAATCTTTTGGACATTAGCTACCGCACTCTGTTCTACAGCCAATAGCAAACCCCCACTCGTCTGGGGATCGCACAGGATCAATTTATCATCCGGCGTTTTCAGTTTAATGTGGTGTCCATAGCTGTCCCAGTTGCGGTGCGTTCCACCGGGAATGCAATTTTGGGCGATGTAGTCTTTCACTTCCGGGAAAAGCGGGATTTTGTCCAACTCAATTTCGGCAGATAAATGACTGCCTTCACACAGTTCTGTGAGGTGGCCGAGCAAACCAAATCCGGTGACATCAGTCATGGCACGAATCCCATCGATGGCAGCCAACTCCTGCCCAACCTTATTTAATTTCATCATGGAATTTGGCGCAATCAATTCATGTTCTGCCTTTAATTTTCCTTGTTTTTGTGCGGTAGTGAGTACGCCCACACCCAAAGGTTTTGTCAGGAGCAGATGGCAGCCGTCTGTTGCTGTATCGTTGCGTTTAAGTTGCTTGAGGTCAACCTGTCCGGTGACAGCGAGTCCAAAGATTGGTTCGGGGCTGTCGATGCTGTGTCCTCCGGCCAGTGAAATACCAGCTTCCATGCAGGTTTCACGTCCACCTTCCAATACTTGTTGCGCAATTTCAGGAGCCAGCTTGTCGATGGGCCAGCCCAAAATGGCAACGGCTAACAACGGTTTTCCGCCCATGGCATACACATCGCTGATGGCATTGGCTGCTGCAATTTTTCCAAACGTAAACGGGTCGTCCACAATGGGCATGAAAAAGTCGGTGGTGCTGACGATGGCTGTTCCATCCTGCATGTCGTAAACAGCGGCATCGTCCCGGCTATCGTTGCCGACCAGCAGGTTGGGATTCTCGAATGGTGCCAGGTTCGTGTGCAGGATGGAACTAAGTACATTGGGCGATATTTTACAGCCGCAACCGGCTCCATGACTATACTGTGTGAGCTTTATTGGATTCATATTTTTGCGCAAATTTTATAAGTGCTTGTGCATTCTTGCCAGCATCAATTTTTGTAAACTTCAACCGATGTACTTTCTCAGGATTCCTGTGTTCAATACCGCGGTTGTATGCTTTATCGTAATATTGAAGGGCAAGAAATGCCACTTCGTAATGGTTGTTCTCAGAAAGGTATTCGTGAGCCAGTTTGACATTTTGGCCACCTAGTCGTTTGGCAATGTGGTCGATCGCAGAACTCAATAAGTCATTTCCGTACGACGCATAATCACCAACCAGGTATTGAGCTCTTTCCGCTTTGGGTATTTCGATGAAAAAGACGGTTTGTTCTCGAATTTGGCGGAACAACGCCATCGGAATTTTTACTTTCCCGATGTTGTGACTTTCATCTTCCAGCCAAATTGGTTGTTGCAAATCAACTTGCAGGAATTGCTCAAACAAGTTGTTTTCAAACTGCTCAACAGAAGGCTGGACTTTTTCTCCAATGGCTCCAAATGCCGATCCCTTGTGATGTGCAATTCCTTCAAGGTCAATGACCTGTTCACCCAATTCTTGCAATTTTTTCAGAAGAAGCGTTTTGCCACTTCCGGTGTATCCGCCTAGAACACGTAATTGAAACGGTTGCTCAAAAAAGTCGAGTACATAATTCCGGAATGCTTTGTAGCCACCTGTGATCACATAAACTTCCTGAAAACCATGGTCATGAAGGTGTTCGGCAAACGCATGGCTGCGCATGCCACCCCGCCAGCAATGGACAGCAACCGCCGATTTTCCAGCCACTTTCTGGCTTTCTGTTATAAACCAGTCCAACTTTGGAGTGACATAATGATAGCCCAGTTCCATTGCTTTATCCCGTGATTCCTGCACATAAACAGTCCCCACACGAGCGCGCTCATCGTTCGAGAACAATGGAATATTTACGGTGTGCGGAATGTGCCCTTTTTCATATTCCCCGGGCGATCGAACGTCGATTAGAGGAAGCGCAGGATGTTGAGTATAAAATTCACTGATACTGATTTCGGTAATCATGCCTGCAAAAATAGCTCATTTTTGGTGAATCAGGTTGAAATATAGATCCGATCTTTTCAAAAGATCAGATCCTCTGGATGTCGGACATTTCCACATTAAATTCACCAAACCTTGATAATTATCAGTTTTGACACTACCTTTGCGGCCAATTATCTCAATTGCAGCAGACTTAAAAACAAACTCATGATTCGAGCAAAAGAACTTTTCCTGTTGAGCTTCATGCATTTTTCAAATAGCTGCATGCGCTAGTCAGCGCTATTTAATTTTATCTATCAAATTATCAATCAGAAAATTACCAAACTCGTTCTATGTAACTAGGTACTTTGTTACTTAAGAACTTTTGTACAAAAAATGATCTTTGAGCCAAAAACATATCGTAATAGTTTTTCGAAGGAACGCTTTCAATCGTTCGTCATTACCTACAAAGAAGCAGATCTTTGGGTGGGTGTTGATCCAGATTCGTTTCAAGAAGAAATGAAAGAACTGACTTTATCAAAACTGAAAACCAGTTGGGATGAATTGGAAGCTTACCTAAGTGTTGATCCGTTCTTCAAAAAGAGCCTAAAGTATTGTCCCGTGCAGGATACAGCGCCCACGGTTGCCAAACAAATGGCTGCCGCCGGAGAAAAAGCTGGTGTAGGACCAATGGCATCACAGGAAGCCATATTTTGTGAGCTGGTTGGAAAGGCACTTTTAGAGAACTTTTCGATCCACGAAATGGTTATTGAGAACGGTGGAAAGCTATTTGTTTCCCTTCAAAATCCGTTGACTGTGAGTATTTTTGCAGGCGATTCGCCTTTGTCGGGCATGGTTGGGCTGGAGATCAAGGCTGAACAAACGCCGCTGGGTGTTTGTACTTCTGCACAAACAGAACGAACGCCAATGAATTTTGGAAAAGCTGATGCCGTGATTGTTGCGAGCAAAAATCCGGCTTTGGCAGATGCGTTTTCCACATCCTTGGGTAACCTGATCAAAAAGCCGGGCGATGTGGAAAAGGTGTTGAAACGTGCAGACAATGTCCCGGAAATTATTGCGGCCGTGTTGGTTTGTGAAGACCAGATTGGCATCCGGGGCGAATTCGAATTGAAAATGTTGAGTTGATAAATGCGGCAATGTGAGCGGGTGACTTAAGTCACCCGCTCAATAAAACCTACTCAAAACAAATACAGATGACAACAAAAAAAGATATACGCGAAGAATTAAAAAACAGGGTGTTGGTGTTGGATGGAGCCATGGGAACCATGATCCAGAAATACAGCCTGACCGAGGAAGATTTTCGCACGGAAGATTTTTTCGCATTGAAAAATGAGCTGTTTGGAAACAACGATCTGCTTTCCATCACGCGCCCGGACATTGTCAGGGACATTCATGCTGAATTTTTGGAAGCAGGCTCGGATATCCTGGAAACCAATACTTTTAACGCCAACAAAATTTCACAGGCGGATTATCATACTGAAGATTGGGTGAAAGCGATGAATATCGCATCGGCAAAAATTGCACGGGAAGTGGCGGATGAATTTACAGCAAAAGATCCAGGGAAACCACGCTATGTGGCTGGTGCACTCGGACCAACAAATAAGACCCTGTCGCTTTCTCCGGATGTGAACGACCCGGGCTATCGTGCTACCACCTTCGATTTAATCAAAGAAGCTTATCGTGAGCAAGTCGAAGGCTTGTTGGATGGCGGTGTTGATTTGTTATTGGTCGAAACTATATTTGACACCTTGAATGCAAAGGCAGCGCTCTTTGCTATTGAGGAAGTGTTGGAAAAACGCGGTATGCGATTGCCGGTGATGGTTTCCGGTACAATTACCGATGCTAGCGGACGTACACTTTCTGGTCAAACGGTGGAAGCGTTCCTGAACTCGGTTCGTCACATCGATTTGCTGAGCATCGGGCTGAACTGTTCGCTGGGTGCCAAAGATATGCGTCCGTACCTCGAAGAAATGTCGAAGAAGGCACCCTTTTACATCAGTGCCTACCCCAATGCCGGATTGCCCAACCAGTTTGGTGAATACGATGAGACACCGGAGGAAATGGCCACGCAGGTGAAAGATTTTCTCGACAATCATTTCGTTAATATCATTGGTGGTTGTTGTGGAACAACGCCTGATCACATCCGTAAATTTGCCGGAATCGCAGAGGCGTCAGAACCGCATTTGAAGCAGAGAAATGATGAGCTGACCCGTTTCAGTGGGTTGGAACCGGTGACCATCACTGCCGAAACTAATTTTGTCAATATTGGCGAACGATGCAATGTTTCCGGATCTCGGAAGTTTGCCCGATTAATTCGTGATGAAAAATATGAAGAGGCGCTGGCTGTGGCACGCGACCAAGTAGAAAACGGCGCCCAGGTGATCGATGTCAACCTGGATGATGCCATGTTGGATGCCAAGAAAGAAATGGTCACATTCCTGAATTTGCTGATGGCTGAGCCGGATATTGCTAAGTTGCCCATTATGGTCGACTCTTCAAAATGGGAGGTGATTGAAGCCGGACTGAAATGCCTGCAGGGAAAAGCCATTGTAAACTCCATCAGCATGAAAGAGGGCGAGGAGCAATTTCTGGAACAAGCCCTGAAAGTTAAACGCTACGGAGCTGCTGTGGTCGTTATGGCATTTGATGAAAAAGGGCAGGCTGACAACTTTGAACGACGGATAGAAATTTGTGAACGTGCATACAAATTATTGACGGAAAAGATCGGCTTCCCAGCTGAAGATATCATTTTCGACCCCAATATTCTGACCATTGGAACCGGGATGGAAGAACACAACAACTACGCGGTGGACTTCATCAATTCGGTGCGATGGATCAAGGAGCATTTGCCCCACGCCAAAACCAGTGGCGGGGTGAGCAACGTTTCGTTCTCGTTTCGTGGAAACAATTTGGTACGCGAGGCCATTCACTCAGTCTTCCTGTTTCATGCCATCAAAGCCGGCCTGGATATGGGAATTGTGAACCCGGGCTTGTTGCAGATTTACGATGAAATTCCAAAAGATCTGTTGGAATATGTGGAAGATCTGGTCATGAATCGTCGCTCGGATGCTACTGAACGACTATTGGAATTTGCCCAGGACTTGAAGCAGGAAGGTGGGCCGGCCATTCGTAAGGATGAATGGCGAGAATTGCCTCTGGAAAAACGACTGGAACACGCCTTGGTAAAAGGAATTCATGATTATATAATCGATGATTTAGCGGAAGCATTACCGAAATATTCGCCTACATTGAACATCATTGAAGGTCCGCTGATGGACGGTATGAACGTGGTTGGTGACTTGTTTGGTTCGGGGAAAATGTTCCTGCCACAGGTGATCAAATC
>DATFMO010000259.1:0-2376 GCA_035266925.1 Sunxiuqinia sp.
TGGCGAAGGAACTTCGAATACAATCCCCCGTGTGACCGAAACCAATACGAACTATTTGTTCTCCGATATTTTCATCAAGGATGGTGATTTCCTGAGGATCAGCAATATTACGTTGGGCTATGACTTTTCAAAATTGGTCAAATACAAATATTTGAGTAAGGTTAGGTTATTTACTTCCGTACAAAACGCCTTCACATTCACCAAATACAACGGTATGGACCCGGAGATTGGTTATGGTGTTGAGAATGGTTCATCGGGTGTTGATTTGGGATACTATCCTCGTCCCAGGACATTCATGGTTGGCCTAAATGTTAAATTCTAAAAACTGAAGGAACAATGAAAAAAATACAATTATATCTATTGATGTTTGGCATGATTCTGTTTAGTGCCTGCTCACAGAGTTTTCTGGATAGTGAGCCGATCACATCATTGACCGATGCAAACTTTTACAAAACAGTAGACGATGCCGAATTGGCAATCGTAGGCTGCTACGATGGAATCCAGGTTTTGTACTCGAGTGGAGTAGCCTTTCCCGTAGCTTCTGAAGTGATGTCGGACGAATGTTTTGGGGGAACTGGTAACACCGATGGCTATGGCTATCAGTTGATGGACGAATTTGATCTTTCACGCTCACCAGCCGATGTTGATCTTTTAAATGAAAATTGGAAAGTGTATTACAAAGCGATTTATCGTTGTAATATGTTACTGAAGAACCTGGATCAGATTGATTGGGGTGATAGCACTTCACTGCGTAATTCTTACGAAGCACAAGCTCGCTTTTTACGTGCCTATGCCTATTTCGACATGGTTCGTTTGTGGGAAAATGTGCCATTGTTGACCGAACCAACAAGTGACAATGTTCCGCAGTCAACACCCGAAGAGGTGTACAAGTTGATTGCTGAAGATTTGCAATTTGCTGCTGAAAATGGTTCGGCAACTGTGTCACCCGGGCGTGTGAATAAATGGGCCGCCAAAGCTTATTTGGCTCGCGTTTACCTTTTCTACACAGGATACTATGGCAAAAGTGACCTGGCTGGTGTTGTTTCAAAAGACCAGGTTTTGCAAGGTTTGGAAGAAGTCATTAATTCTGAGAATTACGGTTTGCTTGACGAGTACAAAAACTTGTGGCCGGCCGCTTCTTCTGCTCCTAACGAAGCCGGTGATGGTCTGACCACAACTTACGCTGGGAAAGACAACAAGGAAACCATCTTCGCCATTAAATATAACATCACTTCTGACTACAATGGCAATACTGATGGCAACCAGTGGGAAGTCATGAATGGTTTGCGTACTCAATCATTCTCACCATATGGGAAAGGTTGGGGAGCCTGCACTGTACTTCCAGAGTTTTACAATGCTTTTAAAGATGGCGATACTCGTCGTGATGCTTCCATTATCGGTATTTCAGAAGAAGAATTGGATTTTGACAACTCTGATCAACGCGAATACACTGGCTACGCAACGAAAAAGTATATCCCACTTTCCAATCCTGATGGAACGGATGTGGCTGAAGCCAACAAAGCAACCAATTTTATGATTGGCCAGTACCAGGATTACGTGGTGATGCGCTATGCTGATGTACTGCTGATGGCTGCTGAATTGGGCAGTTCGAGTGCCCAGGACTATTTCGATGAAGTTCGGGCACGTGCTGGGCTGGACAGCAAACCGGTGAATGAAGCCAATATCATGGATGAACGTCACTTTGAGTTTGCCTTTGAAGGAATACGCTATTGGGACCTGCTTCGCCAGGGATTGGAAACCGCTGCAAACACCATTGCCACCAGCCAAACGGTGCAAAATGGCGGCGTGGATGCAACCAAGCAGATTAAGAAAAGTAATATCATGGCAACCAAAGGCTTCCTGATGATCCCACAAACACAAGTGAGCTTGTCGGATGGCGTTTTGGTTCAAAATGATGGCTGGAAATAATTTAAATATAATTCACATGAAAACTGGTAGCATCGCGACTCCTGAAGAAAACCAATTCGTTTACCCCTTCCCTGAAGGGAGCGAATTGATTTTCCCTGCTCCCTTTAGGGACGGGGTGAACAGGGAGAATCAATTTGTGAATAGATGAAATGTGGATGTTCAATAATTCAAAAAAAAGAATAATGAATACAAAAAGATTTAAACTATACGCTGCTCTTTTGGGCTTGATACTGGCTTTTGCAGCTTGCCAGCCTGAAGAGTTTAACATGGGCAAAATCTTGTCCAAAGAAGATCTGAAATACAGCATCACCCAAGATGCCAATGACCCGAACATGGTCATTTTGGAAAGTCAGACACCAGGGGTTACTCCGCTGTGGGTTACTCCAACAGGAAGGTCTACGAATGTGAAAGATACAGTGAAAATAGCTTTCGCTGGCGACTATAAAT